>JAHZFC010000025.1 GCA_019421525.1 Clostridiales bacterium | reverse complement strand
GTGAGTGCGCTGCCGCGGGCTGTTTTCGCCGGGGATGGGGCTTTGTCCCCGGCGAAAGGCTGTCGAAAACACTTTTTCGACAGCCTCAGGGCCGCAGATACTGCGGCCCTCCCGTTTTGCCAGAAGAACATGGGAGAAGCAGTCCGGGAGGACCGGCGGCCTCAGCCCGCCCCCTCCGCCGCCTCGCAGCGGACGGTGAGGCGGGCCTGCCCGCCGATGGTGCAGGTGAACAGGGTCAGGTCCCAGCCCTCCATCACCATCTCCTCAATGGCGGTGGGCTCCAGCACCTGGACTTCCGCCACCCGATAGGAGAACAGGCTGCCGTCCACATCGGTGAAGGTCACGGTGTCACCGATGGCCAGGCTGCCCAGCTGGCCGAAATGGGAGCGGTAGTTGTGGGCGGCGATGACGA
Source organism: Clostridiales bacterium (assembly GCA_019421525.1). GTDB lineage: Bacteria > Bacillota > Clostridia > Oscillospirales > Oscillospiraceae > Enterenecus. The sequence goes on along the minus strand of JAHZFC010000025.1, from coordinate 19,366 downwards.
AGCTGCCCTGGTAGGCCGTCCCGGAATAGCGGCAGGGGGCGATGCGCAAATTGGCATAGCTCCACTGGCTCAGCACCGGCAGGGACAGCCCCAGGGCGGGGATCTCCAGGGTGCCGACGTAGTCGCTGCCGCCGATCTCCACCGTGGGCATCTCCCGGGTGGGGTCCAGGATGTAGTCGGGGATCAGCGCCTCATCCGGGTCCAGGGTGGCCACCGGCTCCCCCTGTTCTGCGTCCTGGGCGGCGGGCAGGGAGGGGGAGGGCATCTGCGCCAGCACCTGGCTCACCGACGCACCGGCCCGCCAGTCGTCCCAGAGGTTATAGCCCGTCAGTGCCAGGGCCGCCGCGATCAGCACCAGCCCGGCCAGCACCAGCCCGCGCCCGGGCCGTCCCTTACCGCTCCTCATGTCTGCGCCGCCCCAGCCCGATCAGCAGCAGCGCCAGCCCCCCGCAGGCCAGCAGCGGCACCGGCCACCACAGCGACCCCGTCTGGGGGAGCGTGTCCTCCGGGGCATCGGTGGGGGGCGGGGTGTCCGGGATATCAGGGTCGGGCTCATCGGTGGGGATATCGATCTCAGGCGGGGCGGTGTCGGGGATCTCCTCCTCCGGATCCGGGTCACCGCCCGGTGTGGGCTTGTCCGGGATGTCCACCTCCGGCACATAGGAATTGGTCAGCACGAAGGTGATCCCCTCCCGGTGGACGGACACGGTGTAGTCCCCGCCGGTGTCCACCTCCACGATCTGCCAGCTGTAGTCCCCGTCCAGCCCCTCCCAGGTGTAGCGCCAGTCGTTGTCCTGGCTGAGGATGACGGTGTCGTACACCTGGCCGTCCCGCAGCAGCTGGACCACGACGCGCTCCGGCCGGCTGGCGGTATCGCCGCCGTCGTCCCACACCTTGATCACCCGGCGGTCCACTGTGTCCGGGGCTGGGCCGGTGTCGTACTTGGCGTAGGCCTCCACGTCATAGCGCCAGCCGCCGTCCGTCCCGCCCTGATCGGGCAGGGCGGCCAGGAAGGGCTCCGGCGTGTATACCTCCCCCTGGTCCTCATATGGGTCCCCCAGCACCAGGTACAGCCCGGTGGGCAGTGAGCCGAAGCGGGCCCAGCCCGTGCCGTCCGTCTGCGCCGTGCGGTAGGGGGAGAGGCCGTCCCGGGCCACATAGGCGTCCAGGGTCTGGGCCAGGGCCCGCCAGCCCGAGCTGTCCAGGCCGTTGACCCTGACGGGATACTCCGCAAAGTCCCCCGTCAGGGTGAAGGTCACATCCGCCGACACGTCGGCCACCCGGTAGAGCCGGAACTGTGCCCCGGAAAAGCCCGCCCCGTCCTCGCCGAACCAGACGGACAGAGACCCCCGGCGGCCGGTGTCGATGGCCTGGGACGCCGCCAGGGCGCCCCCTGCCAGGCAGGGCAGCAGCAGCGCCAGCGCCGCCAGCAGAGCGGTCAGCCGGACCAGATGTCTGCGTATCTCCATGGATGGATCACCTCATTCCTCTTGCTCCCTGTCCCGGGAGCGGGCGGGGCCCTTCCGGCCCTGTTTTCGGCTGCTCAGCAGGATCAGCAGGATCGGCGCCGCCACCGCCGGGGCCACCAGCATGGGGTCCACCAGGATCGCGTCCGCCGTCACCCGGATGGCCGCCGCCGTCTCCTCCGTCTCGATCCGGCGGCCCCGGACCAGCAGGCGGTGGGAGTTCACCCCGTAGGGGGTGCAGGTCACCAGGGTGCACAGGTCCTGCCCCTCCTCGATGGCCAGATAGGTCACGTCATCGGGCTCCACGATGTGGATCTGGTCCACCTGATAGGTCAGCGTCTCGTCCAGGATGTGGAGCAGGAAGGTGTCCCCCTCCTGGATCTGGTCCAGGTCGGTGAACAGCTTGGCCGAGGGCAGTCCCCGGTGGCCCGAGATCACGCAGTGGGTGCCCGCCCCGCCCACGGGCAGGGAGGAGCCCTCGATGTGGCCGATGGCCACCTGGAGCACCGCCTCGTCGGTGCCGTGGTAGATGGGCAGGGACACGCCGATCTGGGGGATCTCCACATAGCCCATGATCCCCGTGCCGGACACGTCCAGCAGGGCGTCGTATTCGGCCTGCTCCTCTTCGCTGGGGTGGAAGCGGCTGTTGTCCCGGGGCAGGGCGTCGTTATAGGCCCGGGCCGCCGCCCACATGGCCTCGTAGTCCGCCTCGTCCATGGCCTCCACCGTCTCCACGTAGGAGGCGATGGCCTGGGACTGGTGGAGGGAGTTCCAGTAGTCGCTGAGGGTGGGATAGAGCAGCAAGGACAGCCCTGCCAGGAGGATCAGCACCAGCAGCAGAGAGGGCAGGATACTTTTTTTCTTCTTCCCTTTGGGGCGTTTGCTCATACAGGGTTCTCCTTGCCGCCCCCCGGCGGGGGAGGGGACGGGCCCCTCCCCCGGCTGGGGGGAGATATGCGGGGTGGGTCAGATGGGGGCGGCGGGGGGCTTACTCCTCCCGGCTGCCTGCCCGGCGCCTGGCCACCAGCACCACCACGGCGGCCACCACCAGCACGCCGCCGATGATGTAGAACAGGGTGGTGCCCACGCCGCCGGTCTCGGGCAGCAGGGTGCCGGATTCATTCACTACATCTGCAGAAAGGCTCCCTCCAGTTACATCCGCTGTAAACGGGATCTCAATGTCTGCGGCATCTGCGTTGATTGGATCGTCATTCGCATCCACATATTTGGAATAAATGACCTCAAGTTCGGTCAACTTCGGGTCATCAGCCTCTGCATCATGGTCAGCAGTGATCCTGAACAGGATATCATCGATCGTGTTATATCCCTCCGGGGTCACTGTTTCTATCAACTTATAGTCGCCGTCATCCAATCCTGTAAATTCAAACGTGTTAACATCGTCCCCGCCCTCAAAAGTCTTGACTGTGCGCCATTCATATTGCCCTTCTTCAATAAAATATTTCTTTTGCAGTTCGAAAGCCGCACCATTCAAGGGCTGATGATCCCCATCCACCTTATCCAAATCCAATCGATAGGTAAACACAACGACCTTATCGACGGGAGTTTTTCCGTAGCTGGTCCCGTTGGGATTATTGGAATACTCCAAGAACATCTCGTTGGGATTGCCCACACCGCCGATCACCGCCTTATCATTCAAAGTGGCAGTGTAAGTTACAGTAATGACGCTACCGCCCTGGATATCGGGATGGTTGCCTAGGACGCTTACCAAACCGATGAGGTCCAGATGGAATGTGCATCCTTCATGGCAAGAGTTATGCCTATCATTATTCAACTGCCAATACTCATCATCAATTTCGACATTGTCCAATTTCACTGTAAAGCTATCTTCATTGAGCGTCAGCCCCGCGCTAAGTTTATCATGGAATGTCATGCCATAACTCTGGTAGTGCAGAACATTATCGGGCACGGTGGCAGTGAGCTGGAACTGAACAGTATCGTCGATATCATGGTCAGCAGAATCCTGCCACGCGCCTATCCCGGTGGAATCGTTGGTATCATAGACTTTCTTGATGGCTGTGGTCTGTCCCACCTTCGGGGTAACGGTAACATTGCCCACTACCGCAAGGAGGGCGCTGGTGTAAACTTCATCTTCCTCCAGACTTCCATCCTTGTCGATCACCAGATAGTAACCCGGTGCCATCCCACCGATTGTATAGACTCCTCCGTTGGGTTCGTTAGCTGTCCCCTGCGGATCAGCCCGGTTATCCATGACACATTTGATGAAATCATGCATTGTCTCATCATTCAAGGCCGCGGCAACATCAGCGGCAGTTTCACAGTTTTTAAAACCGGGGTAAAAGCGGATTACATCAATGATATTGTCTCCATTCACGCCTTCTCCCCATCCGATATTGGCGAGGATGCGCTCTTCTTCCTCGTTTTGGCTGACATCGCCAGAAAACACTTGGTATGCTTCATAAATGTGACCTGTTTCTTCGTTGGCGATAGTGATAGTGTAGGTCTGGGCCGCCGCGAAAGCAGGCAGGGCCAGCGCCATGGCCATGGCCAGGGCCAAAAGGGTGGTGAACAGTTTTTTGGTCATTCTCATTTGGATGCGCTTCCTTTCTGTGCTTGTGTATATGCTCTCTTTCTCTGTCCGGTCGGGCGGCGCGGCCGCCCCGGGGGTGGGTGGTGCGTCATACGGGGCCTAGCGCGCCTCACCCCCCTTTCTGCGCGCGATCAGGTACATCAGGCCGGCCAGGGCGATCAGCCCCAGGCCGCCTGCGGTCCACAGGGCGGTGCCCGTCCCGCCGGTCTCCGGCAGGACGTAGCCAATGGTCTGGCCGCTGATGGTGAGGGTCAGGGTGGCTTCGGCCACCACGGCCCCGGGGGCGCTGTCCGCCGCGGCCGAACGGGCGGCCTGGCCGGGGGGAGCGCCCGACAGCTGTGCGGTATTGGTCACCGAGATCTCGCCGCCGGCACTGCCGGGGCGGATGACGTAGTCATACACCACCACGCAGGCGGTCTGATCCGGGATGGTGAAGGTGACGGTGCCGTCCTCGCCGGGGATGACTTCGAAAACGGGAGCGGACAGCGGGGCGCCGCAGCAGTTCGGCCCGTCAGGGTCGTAGGCATACAGGGCCGCTGTCTCCGGGAGGAAGTCGGCCTGGGCGGCCGGGTCGCTCAGGGTCAGGGTATCGGTCAGGGTGAGCGCGTCCCCGCTGGGCTCCAGGTCCGTCCCGCCCGGATCCACCGCCACATAGTAGCGGATGGTGGTGGATCCGTCGCCATTGTCTGTCAGTATGCCGGCCTTTTCCACCGCCGGCTGGCCGTGAGGGATGGTGATGGTGACCACGGCCTGGGCCCCGGCGGAGTCACCGCCGGCCTGGGCGGTCACCTGGTTGGAGATCTCCAGGCTGCCGTCTTCCCCGCCCTGGGCTCGGCCCATGTCTGCTGCGGCGGTGTAGGTGATGGTATAGCGCTCACCGGCCGCCAGGGCCGGGAGACCGGAAATGGTGAAGCTGGCGCCGTCCGTGAAGCTGGGAGCATATCCATCCAGCGCAGTCCCGTCCGGCCCGGCGACTGTAAAGCTGTCTGCCTGGTATGTGACGCTCACGAGAGCTGTATCATGCAGGAACGCGTCGGCCACCGTGATCGGGCCATCCGTGCCTGTCTCTGTGGAGACTGTGACCGTATAGGCGATCGTCCCGCCGCCGGTGTGGGTCCCGGTCTTGGTCACGCTCAGGTCGTGGGGCTTCTCGCCCTCCGCGACTGTGACGATGGTGCCGCAGAGATCGAGCTGGTCTCCGCCGCCCATGTCCGCCAGCGACACCGTGCCCTGGAACTGCACGCTGCCGGCGATCGCGCTGCCGTCAGCGATCCATGTATCATAGGATCTGATGACGATCAGGCCGTCCGCGCTGATGGTATAGGTGCCGGCCTTCTCGCCGCCGCTCATGACATAGCCCTGTTCCGCATTGGCCAGGACGACCCCGGCCGGGAGCTGATAGGAAAGGGCCTGGTCCGGGCTGGTGATGACACCGGCCCCAAGCGAGTAGCTGATGGTCACCCGGATGCCGCTGCCGTCCCCGATCGTGCCGTCGGCGCGGACTGGGACCCAGACGCCATCCGCATCGTATTCCATGGCGCCGGTGAGCTCATGGTCTGCCAGGTCGATGTCCTGGCCGGCATAGGGCGGGCCCGGCGTCTGGGGACCGCCGGAGGGCAGCTTTTCCGCCGTGGCCCAGCTGGTGCCGCTCTGGACGATCTCGGGGGGCTGGCTCTCCGCCGGCTCCTGGCTGGCCTCTGGGCTCTCATCTGGGAGCGCGTCGGGGTCGGCGCTCTCCGCCGGCTCCTGGCTGGCGTCGGGGGCTGCGCTCTCTGCCGGCTCCTCCGCGGAGACGTCCCCGGCGGGCGGGCTGCTGTCCGGGATCTGGACCTCCTCCTCGTCGGCCGGGGGGAAACAGCTGGCGTCGTGGATGTGCTCGGTCACCTCCAGCAGGCCGCAGGTAAGGACGCCATGGTCATCAAAACAGCCATCGTCATGGGTGTGGAGGACGATCTCCTCCCGGCCGCAGGTCGGGACCTGCTGGAGGGCATAGCACGCGTCTGTGTGGATGTGGCCCTCCTGCTGCCCGCAGGACAGCACCCAGTCCTCCTGGTCGTAGCAGTCCAGGCTGTGGACATGGCCATCGGCCTCCGCCTGGGTGCAGACGAGCTGGTCGCCGGCGGTGTAGCACGCCTCGCCGTGGATATGTCCCTCGGACTTCTCCAGGGGACAGGTCAGGACAGACTGGACGGTGTAGCAGCCTTCGGTGTGGACATGCTCCTCGCTGTCATCCGTGCATATCAGGACCTCCTGCGTCTGATAGCAGCTGTCGGTGTGGACATGGCCCTCAGTCTCCGCCAGGGAGCAGGTGAGCACGGGCTCGCCCGGCGCATAGCAGCTCTCGCCGTGGGCGTGGCCCTCGCTCTCCTCCCGGCCGCAGATGGGCTCCGCTCCCTCCCGGACCGTGTAGCAGCTCTCGTCGTGGGCGTGACCGCCCTCCTCCAGCTCACAGGTGAGCACGGGGACGGGCTCCCCGCCGAAGCACTCCGGGGTGTGGGTGTGGGCCTGGATCTCCTCCAGGGGGCAGATCAGCGTGCCGTCCTGGTAGCAGTCGGCGGTATGGGTGTGTACCACGAGATCGGCATAGCCGCACACCAGCGCCCCGTCCGCGTCATAGCAGCCGGCTGTGTGCTGGTGGAGGGACAGCTGGCAGCGGAGGGGCTCCGGGCTGCTCTCCATAGTGATGGCCGGCAGCGTCATCAGAGACATGGTGATGGCTGCCGCCAAAATAGACAGGACGACGGCGGCCCGCCGCCAGCGCCTGCGGGATCGGCGCTGCCGCATATATCCAGACAGCAGGTCCTGATCCGGCTCATACTGCTGCATAAAGCGCCTCCTTCCCATTGCGTCAGTCGAGCGTTCCCAGCTGGTCCAGGGGCCAGACCCGGAACACGAGCTCGCCCACGATCTGTTCCTCCGCCACGCAGCCCACCACGCTGCTGCGGCTGTCCGCGGAGGTGGAGCGGTGGTCCCCCAGGACGAAGTAGCGGTCCTCGGGCACCTGATAGGGCAGCTCGATATCACACTGGCCCAGCGCGCGCTCCGCCAGATAGGGCTCGTCCAGGGGGACGCCGTCCACCGACACATTGCCGTCCGCGTCGATGTCGATCCACTCCCCGGGCAGGCCGATCACCCGCTTGACCAGGATCTTATTATTGTAGTAAAAGGCGATGACGTCGCCCCGCTCGTAGGTGCTGGAGCGCAGGGCGGCGACCACGTCCCCATCCGCGAGGGTGGGGGACATGGAGGTCCCGTATATCCTCAGGACAGGCAAAAACAGTGTGGCCACAAGAACTGCCGCGGCCGCCACTGTGATAAGGGTATAGATCGTGCCGCGCAGGGCCCGGTCGTATCTTCTGCGGTATCGCTCCCGCTCCAGCTCCGCTTCCAGCTGGGCCACGGTAGGGCCCTGCCCCGGGGACAGGACCTGAGATCTTCGCTTTTTCATGGCTTGCCTCCGGGGGTCAGCAGACCCTTGAGCGCCTCGTGCTCCTGGCAGTAGTCCTCCAGCCGCTGGACAGTCTCATCCCAATAGGCCTGAGCCTTCCGCCGGCCCTCCTCCTCGATCTCCTGGGCCCTGCGGCGGGCGTCGTCCTCGATCTTCTTGGCCACCATGGCTGCCTCCCGGATCTGGCGGTCGGCGTTCCGGCGGGCCTCCGCCTCCCGGCTGGCCCAGTCGGCCTCCCGAGCGCTGCTGCCCGCAGCCGGACCCGCCGCTGTCCGCGCCGCCACGTCTCCGCCGGAGGCGCGCACGCTGTCCAGATACTGCTGGGCGGCAGCCTGGGCCGCCTCGAACACCCCGTTGAGCTGCAGGGCGGCCTCGGCGATGGATCCAGCCTGCTCGGCGCGGATCTGCCGCTCCGCCAGGGCGGCCTTCGCCTGCTCCAGCTGGGCCTGGAGCGCGTCCCGCTCCCGCCCCTGGACGATCAGCAGCTCCAGCAGGTCCTTTCGGCTCAATTTTCTCAATTCCCGGTCGGTCATCGCGGCGTCATCGGTCCCCTTTCGAGCGTGTTTGACCAAGGCCATCTGCTCCGAACAAATGGCCCAGCTTTTCACCTATCGAAGGCGCCGCTGGACAACGCCTGTCTGGCCGCCCAGCGCACCGAAAATTCAGAGATATGCACAACTATCTGATGTTATTTTATAGTAATTTCTTCAGATCGTCCATCAGGAATATTACACAAATTTGACCCAATTTTACACAAACCTAGCCGGATGCCTGGTATTTCTTGGTTTTTAGAGACAGGAAAGGACCAGTTAATGGATAAAACAGGATAATAATGGTAAAAAATGCGAAAAAATATGACGGACTATCGATTTCGGCAGTCCGTCATGGGCAATTTTTCCTAAAAATTTGCAAAACAAAACGATGGCAACTCGAAGAGCTGTCATAAACCTCCTTAAAAGGACCCTGTTCAAAAAGAAAATCGTCGATATCAGAGAAAACAGGGGCCAAAAGTTCTCAACTGGCCGCCAAGGTATAACCGTCCAGGGACGTGACGCACTCTGCGAGCGTTTGGGACGCAGTATTGTGGGAGGAGATAGAACGGGTCATGTCCACAGCAGCCCAATCGCCGTCCACATAGACCATGTCCCAAGCGTGGTAGGCATCGGACAGGTAGCCGGTGGCGATGGTGCAGGGGATGCCCTGGCTGCGGCACATGGCCGCGAACAGCGCGGAAAAGTCATAGCAGATCCCGGTCCGGGTCTCCAGGGTCCGGGCGGTGTCCGGGGTGTAGTTCACCACCTGGCTGGCGGCCACCTGGGCGGCAAATATGTTGTCATAGGTGAAATGGGAGGCGATGTAGTTGTGGATGGCCACCACCTTGTCCGCATCCTCCGTCAGCCCCGCGCAGAGCTCCGCCGCCTTCCGGCCGACGCTGTCCTGGCTGGAGAAGGTGATCTCCGTGGTGCTGACCAGGTAGGGGGCCATGGGGTCATCCAGGGCCACATCCACGCTGACCTGCTCCACCCGGCGATAGGAGATGCCGGAGGTGTTCCGGTACAGCGTGATGGTATAGTGCCCGTCCCCATCCACAAAGGCATAGACGGAGGAAGTGCCCGGCGTGTAGTCATAGTACACCGTGCTGCCCTCCAGAGCCACGCCCACCTTCATCTTCACAGCGGCGTCCTGGTGATAGGACACAGTGAAGTAACCGGCGCTTGCGGTGCTGACGTCGATGGCGCTGTCCGCCGCCAGCGCCTGGCTGGAGAGGACCGGGGGCGTCATCCACAAGATACAGGACAAAAGGACCAAAAAGCGGATCGATCGCTTCATGACTGATAGCGACTCCTTTCGGCAACTGGCTGCCATGCCCTTTCAGGTACAGGCCCTATAGCTTTGCGTCACAGCCTTTCGACTGCTTTGCTATTATCGGTTGAGTGCTGGTCAGCGTCCCGCCTCCCGGCGCTCGGTATGGATCTTCGGACCGGCTGGAGCTGTGCGCCGTCCGCCTCCCAGGTCAGCGCACCGCCGGTCTTTCGTATTTGGGCATAAGAAAAGAGACTCTGTTTCGGCAACTGGCTGCCATGCCCTTTCGGGGTCAGGCCCTGTAGCTTTGCGTCACAGCCTTTCGACTGCTTTGCCTGTTCGTTCGGAATCTCCGAAGATCATTCCTATGTTCATGATATATGATACTCCATCCGCTCCCACCCGTCAACTGTTTCTTCAAAAATTCAAAGATCGTTCACGAGTCCGCCGGTCATGCCATGGAGCCTGCCGCACCTCACCGGGGAGGGCCGGGAGCCGCAGCTGGCCCGACCTGCGGTGGGGAAAGGGGGAGAAACCTGTTGTCATGGGGCCTGTTTTGTGGTAAAGTGGGCTATGATCATGAGGAAGGTGGGATGGGCATGGAGAGCACAGCCTTTCGCCGCACCCTGGTGGGCTTTGACCGCAGAGAAGTGAGAGCCTATATCGAGAAGGCACAGCAGGAGGCGGCAGAGGCCGCCCGGCGCATGGAAGAGGCGGCGCAGGCCGCCCGCGAGAGCGAGGAAGCGCTGCGCCAGGCCCTGGAGGAGCGCACCCTGGAACGGGACGGGCTGGTGGAGCGGCTGGCAGACATGGCCCGCCAGAACCACGACCTGAGCACACAGCTGGAGGAGCGCGCCGCCAGCGAGCAGGGGCTGCGCCGGGAGGCCCAGTCCCAGGCGGAGACGATCCAGGCGCTGACGGAGGAGAACCGCCGGCTGCGGGAGAGCCTGGAGGTCCAACAGACCGAGATGCAGGCCCTTCGCCAGGAAAAGGCCCAGGTGGTCCAGCTGGAGCTGGACGCCCGGCAGCGGGCGGCCAAGGTGGTGGCCCGGGCCCAGGCCCGGGCAGACGCCATCCGGGGAGAGGCCCAGGCCCAGGGGGAGGATATCCTGACCCAGGCCCAGGACCATGCCCAGGCCATGTACCGGGAGATGGCCGGCCAGGTGTCCGGCGCGGCCAGGCAGTGCCAAGATCTGCTGGACAAGTTCGACGCCATCGCCGCCGAGATCTCCGGCGAGCTGCGGCGGATAGATGTGGCCTTTTCCCAGCTCCCGGCCAGCTTCGCCCATATCGGGGAGGACCTGGACGCCCTGTCCGGGGAGACGGAGGAAAAGGTCTGACGGACCGGCCCGGACGGACAGGGCCGGAGAGAGGCGCGTCCCCAGTGAGAGGGATCGGCAGGGCGCGTCAGATAAGGACAGACGGGCGAGACAACAGAGCCCCGGCGCACATGGAGTGCGCCGGGGCCTTTTGTATGCCGGGCCGTGGAGGACCGCCGATCTTCTGCGTGAGATCGACAAAGAAAGCTGTTGACATATTTAGCTAAATAGCTATAATAGAAAATATAGAAGGGAGGAGCTCGTCATGAAGGATGATTTTTTCCAGGCCCTGTCCCACCCCTGCCGCCGGGAGATCATCCGGCTGCTGAAGTGGAAAAACCTCACCGCCGGTCAGATCGCCGGACACTTTGACATCGCCCAGCCCACGGTGTCCCGGCACCTGGAGGTGCTGCGCAACGCGGGCATCGTCACCAGCCAGCGCCGGGGCAACCAGATCATCTACTCCCTGGACCTGTCCATGGTAGAGGAGATGCTCATGGAGGTCATGGAGCTGCTGGGAAGAGGGGAGGAGACGGCCTGTGACACTCAGACGTAAACGCTGGGTGCTGTTTTTGGGCAGCCTGGCCTTTATGACCGCCAGCCTCCTCCTGCCGGGGGAGACGGGCAAGCTGGTCGTGCTCCTGCTGGGCGCCGCGGCGCTGCTGGTGTTCCTCTACCGGAACATGGGGGAGATGACCGGGGTGGAGGAGGGCAGTCCCAAGCTGGGCGTGCTGAAACAGACCATCATTTTTTCCGCTGGATTCGTTGTGCTGGCGGTATGGCTGGTTTGGCTGGACCGGAGAAAACTGGTGAGCGAGCGGGGCGCAGAACTGCTGTGTGCCGGGTTGGTCTGCCTGTTTATGCTGTTTACCGGCAACATCGCCCCTAAGCTGCCCTTTAACCGCTATGTGGGTTTCCGCCTGCCCTGGACGGTGACCGATGAGGACACCTGGATCATGTGCCACCGGCTGGTGGGGTATGCCGCTTTGCCTCTGGCGGTGCTCTATGCGGCGGGGGTGCTGGCTGTGGAGAGTCACTTCGCGGCGGCCACGGGCGTCGCGCTTCTGCTGTGGCTGGGGATACCCGGGGTATTGTCCGCCGTATTTTATTACAAAAAGTTTCATCCCAAGGGGTGAGGGAGGACCAGGTCCGTCCAGTTTTAATGAAATTTTCAGAAAGTCTTTATGGTTTTTCCCATACCCTCGTGGTAAGATGACCGGCGTAAAGGAGCGTGATGGGAATGACCAAATATACCGCGGCGCCAAAGGCGAAGGAGGCGGCCAAGGCCGCCGATATCCAGGCGGAGGGCCTGTCGGTCTACCGGGTGTTTTGGCTGTTTCTGATGGCAAGCTTTTTGGGAGACATGATCGAGGTGGCCTTCTGGCTGGTGACCCGGGGGGAGCTGGTCAGCCGAAGCAGCCTGGTGTACGGCCCCTTCTCCCTGGTGTGGGGGCTGGGCGCGGTGTTGCTGACCCTGGTGTTTTACAGATTGCAGGATCAGGGCAATGTCCAGATCTTCCTGCTGGGCACCGCCCTGGGGGGCGTATACGAGTACATATGCTCCTGGTTCCAGGAGTGGGCCTTCGGCGTGTGCTTCTGGGATTACAGCCACCTGCCCTTCAACCTCAATGGGCGCATCAACCTGGTGTTCTGCCTGTTTTGGGGCGCGGTGGCGGTGCTGTGGGTGCGGCTGGTCTACCCCGGCCTGTGCCGGCTGATCGCCGCTATCCCCCGCCGTGCGGGCAAGCGGCTGGCAGTGGTGCTGGCGGTGTTCCTGGCGGTGAGCACCGTGCTGTCCGCCGCGGCGCTGTACCGCATGGACCAGCGCCGGGATGGCGTACCCGCCGGGTCCGCCATCTCCCAATACCTGGATGAGCACTTCCCGGACAGCCGCCTCCAGGCCCGTTACCCCTATATGGGCATCCTGGACTGAGGGGGGCGGGCATGGCGTATCTCCTGGATATCCTGATCCTGGCTGTGATAGGCGTTGCGTTGGACAGGTCCCGGTGGAGAAAAGCCCGCCGGGGCCGCCGCATGCTGTGCTGGCTGATGTACGCTTACATCTGCTGCGTGCTGGCGGTGACCCTCATGCCCTTCCAGCTGCCCATCCCCGGCGGGAATGACCTGTTTCTCCAGTCTGTCAACTGGATCCCCTTCCGGGACCTCCGGCTGCACTACGGCGGGGCCCTTCGGGAGGTGGTGCTGAATGTGGCCATGATGGCCCCCTTCGGGTTTTTGCTTCCCATGCTCAAGCCCAGGAGGGTGTTTTCCACGGCGGCGTGGGGCTTTGTGTTCAGCCTGTCCATTGAGACCATGCAGCTGCTCTACACCTGGTCGGGCGGTCCCTCTGCCCGGAGCTTCGACGTGACAGACCTCATCACCAACACCCTGGGCGCGATCCTGGGGTACCTGCTGTTCTGGCTGCTGCGCCCGCTGACGGAGCGGGTGCTGGGCCAAAAGTGAAAAAGACCGTCCGGCGTTTCCAACCGCCGGACGGTCCCTTTTTGCATTTACATTGATACGATGCGCCCCACCAGGGCGGATCCGTCGATCCCTTCGATCCTCACGGAGCTCAGCTGGTTGTGAAGAGCATCCCCCTGCGCCCGGACGGGGACATAGTTGGGGGCGTGGCCCTGCCACAGCCCATCCTTTTCCTCCTCGAAGAGCACCGGCAGGGCAGCGCCCACCAGGCCCCGGAGATAGTCCTGCTCCATCTCCCCGGCGACAGCGGCGGCCCGCCGGGCCCGCTCCTCCTGGACATGCCTGGGGATCTGCCCGGACATGGAGGCCGCCGGGGTGCCCGGGCGGCGGGAGTAGGGGAAGATGTGCATGGAGGAGAAGGCGCATTTGCGGAGGAAGGCCAGGGTCTGCGCGAACTCCTCCTCCGTCTCCTGGGGGAAACCCACGATGAGGTCGGTGGTGATCGCGGGGTCCCGGAAGTATTCCCGGAGTAATTGGACGGATAAATAATACCGCTCGGTATCGTATTTCCGGTTCATCCGCTCCAATGTGGCGTCGCACCCCGACTGGAGAGACAAATGGAAATGGGGGCACAGGTCGGGCAGGACGGCGGCCCGGCGGCAGAAGTCCTCGGTGATGGTCCGGGGCTCCAGAGAGCCCAGCCGGATCCGCAGGCCGGGCACCGCACGGCAGATCCCTTCCACCAGGTCGATGAGGGAGGAGCCGTCCCGTAGATCCCGCCCCCAGGAGGAGATCTCGATGCCGGTGAGCACGATCTCCCGGTAGCCCTCCTCCGCCAGGGCGCGGGCCTGGCGCAGGGCCTCCGCCAGGGGCAGGGAGCGGATGGGCCCCCGGGCATAGGGGATGATGCAGTAGGTGCAGAAGTTGACGCACCCGTCCTCCACCTTGAGGTAGGCCCGGGTGCGGCCCTCCACATTGCCGGCGGGGAGCATCTCGAAGGTCCGGCGCTTCAGGGCTTCGTCCACCGACACGGCGGTGCGGGCGGCCTGCCCGCTGTGCTTGTCCCGGCAGATCTGCTCCAGCTGGTCCAGGAAGGCCATGCGCCCCCCGGTGCCCGCCACCAGGTCCACACCCAGGGCGGCCACCGCCTCCGGGTCGGTCTGCCCGTAGCAGCCGCACACCGCCACCGCCGCCTGGGGGCAGCGCCGCTGGGCCCGGCGGATGGTGTTGCGGGATTTTTTGTCGCTGACCGCGGTGACGGTGCAGGTGTTGATGATGTAGGCGTCGGCGGGCCCGTCGAAGGGCACCAGATGGTGGCCCCGGGCGGTCAGCTCCCGCTCCATGGCGGCGGTCTCGTACTGGTTGACCTTGCAGCCCAGGGTGTAGATGGCGACATTCATGGAATTTCCCCTTGTCAAATGAGAAGTTTCGGTCTACTATAAGGATGCGTGATGTGATTATACCAGCTGACCGGTGATTTGTACAGGAGGGAAGGAACATGGAATTTCAAGTGCTGCTCTCGTCCGTGGCCGATGTGAAGGATTTTGTGGACGCGGCCTCCGCCTGCCCGTCGGAAGTGGACGTGCTCTCCGGCCGGTATGTGGTCAACGGCAAGTCCATCATGGGGCTGTTCTCCGTGGACCTGTCCGCCCCGGTCACCGTGGCAGTCCACGGCCAGGGGCCGGAGGAGGGGGCCTTCCGGGAGCGGGTGGCCCGATTTGTCTGCCAATGACGGACAAAAAAGGAAAAAAGTCTGTGCCAGAGGGCGCCCCGGCGCCCTCTGGCGATTTTTTCTCCATTTGTTCGGATCGTCATTTACTTTCCCGGCGGGAGATGGTATACTGTATCATACTGTGTGGGATAGAGAGAACGAAAGAGAAGGGACTGTGGCCGTGTGGCACGCACAAAGTTGATGACCGAGGGCAGCGAGTGGAAGCTCCTCCTGCTCTTCACCCTGCCGCTGATGGCGGGGAATTTTTTGCAGCAGCTGTACAACGCCGTGGACGGCATCGTGGTGGGCAACTTTGCCGCCGCCGGGGAGGACGCCCTGTCCGCCGTGGGCACCTGCGCCCCGGTGACCATGCTGTTCATCGCCATCGCCATGGGGATGAGCACCGGCTGCTCCATCCTCGTCGCCCAGCTCCACGGGGCCAAGCGGTATGACGAGATGCGCAAGGCGGTGGCCACCTCCCTGATCCTGGTGATCGCCGTGGGCCTGGTGCTGTCCGTGGTGGGGGGCGTGGTGGCCCGGTGGATCCTGGAGCACATCCTCAGCGTGCCCGAGCATATCCTGCCCGACGCCACCGCCTATTTCGCCATCTACTGCTTCGGCCTGGTGTTCCAGTTCGCCTACAACATCGTGGCCTTCATCCTCCGCTCCCTGGGGGATTCGGCGGCCACGCTGTATTTCCTGCTGGTGTCGTCGGTGACCAATATCGTGCTGGACCTGGTGTTCGTCGTCTGCTTCCACTGGGACGTGCCCGGGGTGGCCATCGCCACGGTGATCGCCCAGGCCCTGTCCGCCGTGGTGAGCGTGGTGTATATGTTCCGCAAGTATCCCATCCTCCGCTTCGGCAAAGGAGAGTTCCGGTTCCACCGGAAGCAGGCGGCGCTGGCCCTGCGGCTGTCCATCCCCACCACCCTGCAGCAGTGCATCGTGTCCTCCGGGCACATCGCCATCCAGCGCATCGTCAACGACTTTGGTATCACCGCCGCCTTCACCGCCGGGATGCGGATGGAGAACTTCGTCATGATCCCCATCTTCTCCTTCAACGTGGGCATCGCCACCTTCACCGGACAGAACGTGGGCGGAGGCCGGCTGGACCGGGTGCGCCGGGGCTTCCGGGCCACCCTGGTCATGGGTCTGGCGGTGTGCGCCGTGGTGGGGGTGCTGGCCTTTGCCGCCGCCAGCCCCCTGGTGGGGCTGTTCGGCGTGGAGGGGGAGACCCAGGCCCTGGCGGCGGAGTATCTGCGCTTCATCGCCCCCTGCCTGCTGCTCTTCTGCATCTACATCATCACCAACGGGGTGCTCCAGGGCTCCGGCGACGTGGTGTTCACCGCGGTGAACACGGTGACCAACCTGGCCATCCGGTGCGCGGCGGCCTATCTGCTGGCCTATCTCACGCCGCTGGGGGGCCGGGCCGCCTGGATGAGCCTGCCCATCAGCTGGACCTATGCCCTGGTGCTCTCCCTGGTCCGGTATAAGCGGGGCAAGTGGAAGGACAAGGCGGTGACCACCACCGCCGGGCCGGAGCTGCCCCAGGAGGAGACCCTGGAAGAGGAGGGCCTTTCGTGAGCCACAGCTTTTTCGCCTATATCTTCCGCATGCGCTACATCGCCCGGTGGGCCCTGATGCGCAACACCCGCACGGAGAACGTGGAGGAGCACTCCTACGAGGTGGCGGTGCTCGCCCACGCCCTGGCGGTCATCGGCCGGGAGGTGTTCCACAAGGAGCTGGACCCGGACAAGACGGCCACCGCAGCGCTGTTCCACGATGCGCCGGAGATCATCACCGGGGATATGCCCACCCCCATCAAATACTTCAACCCTGAGCTGAAGAGCGCCTACGGCCAGGTGGAGGCGGTGGCCCAGGACAAGCTGCTGTCCATGCTGCCCCCGGCGCTGGTGCCCGCTTACGAGCCCCTGGTGCGGGAGGCTGACCCGGAGGTGCGCCGGTATGTGAAGGCGGCGGACAAGCTGGCCGCCTGGCTCAAATGCCAGGAGGAGCTCAAGGCGGGCAACGCCGAGTTCAGGCGGGCCGCCGGCGAGACGCTGACCGCCCTGCGGGCCATGGGCATGGAGGAAGTGGACTGGTTCATGGAGCAGCTGGGCGGGGCGTTCCAGCTGACGCTGGACGATTTGGGGTGAGCAAGGGCGGAGCCCTTGACCTGGTTCAAGGACTGCGTCCTTGAGTGCTTTATCCAAAGGCTGCGCCTTTGGGCTGCGATTTTCCCGACCCCATTTCTTTTGACAGCGCCAAAAGAAACGCTAGGAAAAGCCGTCCCCGGCTTTCCGGGGCAAGGTTTCGCCTTGCGGCGACCTACTTTCTGTACGCACAGAAAGTAGGCAAAGATGCGCTTAGGGGCGCGGATCAGGCGGGCGAAGGCCGCGCCCTTATGATCAGCCCCCTAAGGACCCCCGTTTTTACGGGGGCCCAGGATAGGGTGGTGCAGCGTTCTCTTTCCGGCGTCGAGGTAAGCCGACACTCGAAGCCACTAATTCCCGCTGCCGCTCTGCTGGCAGTTGTAGAACTCCGCCGGGCCATCAGGATGCGCCTGCTACAAGCAAGCGCCGGCACTAGGCGCACTCTCGTGGGCCGCTGGGAGTACCGCCTTCGTCGGAACCAGCGGCAGCGGAAAGCGGCGCTTCGTGTGTCCTGATTTCATGCGCCGGTCCATAGAAGGACGCATCGAAGGGCCAGCCAGCGCTTTTCTTTGGATTTCAAAAACCGTTTCTTCTGGCGCATACAAAAGAAATGGTTTTTGGAGATACGTTTCCAAGGGTGAGGCCCTTGGGCCTGATTCCAAGGGCTCCGCCCTTGGCTTGATTTGAGGAGGAAATTATCATGAGAGCCATCGTCACCGTCATCGGCAAGGACCAGGTGGGCATCATCGCCGCCGTGTGCACCCTGCTCAGTGAGAAGAACGTCAACGTGCTGGACATCAGCCAGACCATCCTTCAGGAGTTCTTCACCATGACCATGCCGGTGGCTACGTCCGCCGCCACCGTGCCCTTTGCCCGGCTCCAGGAGGACATGGCCGCCCTGGGCCAGGACAAGGGGCTGGACATCCGGGTCCAGCAGGAGGAGATCTTTAACGCGATGCACCGTATTTAATTTAAGCGCGGAGCCGTCGTGAGCAGCCCGGATGGACCGCAGCGAGGACGAGCGGAGGGCCGCACAACGGCCCGCAGACCAGTCCGAGACGGAGGGAAGCCGGGCGTCGTGAACAGGCGCAGCGTGAGAGAAAGAAGCGCGGAGCCGTGGCCCAGGCCGGTTTCTCTTGGTCTTCGGCCAATTCACCTTCTCGTGAGCGCGTTCCAAGCCTTTGCCGCCTCGATACAACACACCAAGGAGTGTCACCATGCTCAATCAGAAAGACATTTTAAGCACCATCCAGATGATCGATCAGCAGCACCTGGACATCCGCACCATCACCATGGGCATCTCTCTGCTGGACTGCTGCGACCCTGACCCGGCGGCCGCCTGCCGGAAGATCTATGACAAGATCACTACCTCTGCCCAGCGCCTGGTCCAGACCGGCCATGACATCGAAACAGAGCTCGGCATCCCCATCGTCAACAAGCGCATCTCCGTCACCCCCATGGCCCTGGTGGCCGGGGCATCCCGCACCCAGGACTACGTCCCCTTCGCCCAGGCCATGGACAAGGCGGCCAAGGCGGTGGGGGTCAACTTCATCGGCGGCTTCTCCGCCCTGGTGCAGAAGGGGATGACCGAGGGGGACAAGAAGCTCATCGCCGCCATCCCCGAGGCCCTGGCGGTCACCGACGTGGTGTGCTCCTCCGTCAACGTGGGCTCCACCAAGGCGGGCATCAACATGGACGCGGTGCGCCTCATGGGCCAGACCATCAAGGCTGCGGCGGAGCGCACCGCCGACCGGGGGGGCTTCGGCTGCGCCAAGCTGGTGGTGTTCTGCAACGCGGTGGAGGACAACCCCTTCATGGCGGGCGCCTTCCACGGCGTGGGGGAGGCCGAGCGGGTCATCAATGTGGGCGTTTCCGGCCCCGGCGTGGTCCACCACGCCCTCCAGTCTGTCAAGGGCCAGAGCTTTGACGTTGTTGCCGAGACCATCAAAAAGACCGCCTTCCAGGTCACCCGGATGGGCCAGCTGGTGGCCCGGGAGGCCAGCGCCCGGCTGGGCGTGCCCTTCGGCATCGTGGACCTGTCCCTGGCCCCCACCCCCGCCATCGGCGACAGCGTGGCCCGCATCCTGGAGGAGATGGGCCTGGAGGTGTGCGGTACCCACGGCACCACCGCCGCCCTGGCCCTTCTCAACGACGCGGTGAAGAAGGGGGGCGTCATGGCCAGCTCCTCGGTGGGCGGCCTGTCCGGCGCCTTCATCCCGGTGAGCGAGGACGAGGGCATGATCGCCGCGGCCCAGTCCGGCGCCCTGACCCTGGACAAGCTGGAGGCCATGACCTGCGTGTGCTCGGTGGGGCTGGACATGATCGCCGTGCCCGGGGACACCAGCGCCGCCACCATCTCCGCCATCATCGCCGACGAGGCGGCCATCGGCATGGTGAACACCAAGACTACCGCTGTGCGCATCATCCCCGCCCCCGGCAAACAGGTGGGGGACACGGTGGAGTTCGGCGGCCTGCT
>JAHZFC010000242.1 GCA_019421525.1 Clostridiales bacterium | reverse complement strand
TCCAGCCGCTCCTTCCCGTCCAGCACATGGGCGGCGGCCCCCATGACCTTGAAGCGGTTGAGGGTGTCGGTCTCAATGCGGGCGAAGCGCGCCCGCGCCGCCAGAAGGTTCTCCGCCTCGATGGTCAGGGTGACATACTTGGTTTTCACATAGCCGTTGCTGCCCCGCTCATACTGGAAGCGTAGTATCCCGGCCGCGTCCTCCCGGACAGGGTCCAGGTCGTCCCCCTGGGGATGGATGCCGAACAGGTCCTCCTCCGGCCCATGCTCCACATACCGGCTGCTCAAAGTCATCTGCACCCCGATGGAGGGGTCATAGCCGTTGTAGAAGTCGCAGAGATGTTCAAAGATGTCCCGCTGGTCCTCCGGCGAAGCCAGGCGGTAGTTGACATCCTCAAAGGCGATGGTCTTGGAGAAGGTCCCGCCCTCCAGCCGGCACAGCCCGTCCGGGAACATATTGCGGAAGGGGATGCTGTCCTGCACCGTATGGGCTTTCCCGTCCCCCTTGGCCTTGCGGACCACCGCCTCGATCTGCTTTCGCTCGGCGCGGGTCAGCTTACGCCTGGGCTTTGCCGTTTTTTCTTGTCTTGCCGTTTTTGCCTGCAATCTTTCTCACCTCCTGTTCCAGTTTGTATTGCCGCACCAGGGCGGAATAGAGATTGTTGGTCTGGTAGATCCGTGTCTTTGGGCGGATAAACTTGTTCTGAATAAGGTGCCCCAGGAACACCTCCAGGGGCTGCCCGTTGCGCTGGTACATGGCGAACAGGAAAAAAGGCAGCATGACCAGAATCATGCAGAGCGCCGCCGTGGTGGTGCCCAGCGCCTCCTTGGTCAGAAAGAAAAGCGGCACGCCGATCACCGCTGCCGCTCCAAAACAAATCACCTGCCGCTTGGTCAGGCCGAACAGAACCTTGCTCTGTACCCGGCTCAGGTCCTTTGGGATCGTTACATAGGCCAATCAATGCACCTCCTTTTTCATGGGAGCATAGTCCTTGAAATCTTTTACCGTGTGGAAAATCCGTTTGTTGTTCACCCACCGTTGAAGATGGCGGGTGATCTTGGGGGCGGTGGGACGCTCATAGATCATCACATAGGGGTCATACCCCAGGGCCCGCAGGGTGTTCACCCGGTAGAGGTCCTGCTCATGGGTGCTGCCGTAGTTGGTCAGTACATACACCCGCCGGTTCCGGTCGCTTCGGATGGCGGTATGCGCCACAAAGCGCCGGAAGTGCTCCGTCAGGTCCTCCTCCGGGTTGTCCCAGGCGAAATGCACCGCCTTGGTCCGCACCTTGTTCAGCAGGGCGATGTTGTCCGGGTTCGTCAGCCGGATGTCCAGTCCCTGGGTAAAGTCCACCAGCGCCCGGCTGGCGGCAAGCTGTTCCAGCAGCGCCTCATGGTCCGGGCAGGCCAGCAGGTTGGGGTCCAGCAGTTTGATCTCGTCCTCACCGCGCCAAAATTCAGAGAGGTCAGCGACTTTGACGCTCCTGCGCCCCTCCTTGCCGCTGACAATGCAAAATCCGCAGTTTCTCGGACAGCCCCGGCTCAAAAAGCCGTAGGCCGTTCCCAAAAACCGCGGATACAAAAAGTAGTCCGGCCGGATGTGCTCAATCTCATAGGGGAGGTCCTTGCCACCCGGCCCATAGCCCGTACCGCCCTGAATGACCTGGTCCGCATTGTTCACCACGATGGTGTCCTTGGAGTAGGTGTCCGTGAATACACGGCTCTTGTAAACCAGGTCATAGCGGCCTTTGGGGCTCCACCACTCCACCCGGTCGCCCCGCCGTGTATGATACTCGGAGAGCTTCATCAGGCAGAGGTTGGGAAAGTTGTGAGAGTCCACATCCACCAATCCGATCTTCAAACAGCCACCTCCTCAATGCGCCCCGAACAGGGACTTAGCGAGGCTGCCGGTCTTGAAAAGCGTGAAGCACAAGAGGACCGTGTACCCCATACAGCCCCAAATGGCGCCGGAAATGTTGTCGCCGCTCAAAGAAATGCTCTCCACCAGCACCGCGTAGATCCCCACGCAGATCATAATGAGAAACGCCTGGAAGCCCAGGGCCAGCAGGGAGCGGAGATAGTTCTGCCCCGTGTTGCCCCACTCCCGGTTCACCATTGTGGCAAAGGGGATGGGACCTATCGAGGTCACCAGTAGGGTAAGAACCCGGCGCCTTGCCATATCACTATGGCAGGTTTCCGAGAACTCCCCTCCGAACCGGACTTACACCTCTCAGCGTATCCGGCT
>JAHZFC010000241.1:721-2247 GCA_019421525.1 Clostridiales bacterium | reverse complement strand
TCCTTTTTGATCAGGGCGATCTTGTCCTCCGGCTTGCACTCTGCGACAAAGCCGTCCACGCCGGCCTCCTTGGCGATGGTAGCTGCCGTCAGGGGGTTGTCGCCGGTACACATGATCGTCTTGATGCCGATGGCGCGCAGCCGCTGGAATCGCTCCACCATGCCGGGCTTTACTGTATCCTTCAGATAGATGACACCCAAGATTTTATTGTTTTCACACACCACAAGGGGGGTGCCGCCCAGGGAGGAGACCTCCTCCACATGGGTGTGCAGGTCAGCAGGAATCCTGCCGCCGTTTTCCTTTACATACTGCTCGATGGCGTCGCTGGCGCCCTTGCGGATCTTAGTGCCGTCGGGCAGATCCACGCCGCTCATGCGGGTCTGGGCAGTGAATTCGATGAATACAGAGCCTGTGGTCTCCTCACTGCTGTCACCCAGCCGGCGGGCCAGCTCCAGCGTGGACTTGCCCTCGGGGGTCTCGTCGTGAAGGCTGGTGAGGGCGGCGCAGCGGATCAGGTCGCTGCGGTTGGCCCCCTCCACCGGGAAGAAGTCGGCCGCCAGACGGTTGCCGAAGGTGATGGTGCCGGTCTTATCCAGAATCATGGTGTCCACGTCGCCGCAGGCCTCTACCGCCTTACCGCTCATAGCGATAACGTTAAAGCGGGTCACCCGGTCCATACCCGCGATGCCGATGGCGGACAGCAGGCCGCCAATCGTGGTGGGGATTAGGCATACCAGCAGGGCAATCAGGGTGGAAACAGGGATCTGCACACCGCTGTACACAGCGAAGGGGTACATGGTCACCACCACAATCAGGAAAATGATGGTCAGAGATACCAGCAGGGTGTTCAGCGCAATCTCATTGGGGGTCTTTTTGCGGGAGGCACCCTCTACCAGAGCGATCATCCGGTCCAAAAAGCTGTTTCCCGGCTCAGATGTAATGCGGATTTTCAGCCAGTCGGACACCACGGTGGTGCCGCCGGTGACTGAGCAGAAGTCGCCGCCACTCTCCCGGACCACAGGGGCAGACTCGCCGGTGATGGCGGACTCATCCACCGAGGCGATGCCCTCGATGACCTCGCCGTCACCGGGGATGACTTCGCCAGCCACCACCATGACCACGTCGCCCTTCTTCAGCTCGCTGGAACGGACGATGCTCTCGTTGCCGTCCTCATGGAGCAGGTGAGCCTCGGTGTCCTTCTGCGTCTTTTTCAGACTGGCCGCCTGGGCCTTGCCGCGGCCCTCGGCCACGGCTTCGGCGAAGTTGGCAAACAGAACGGTGATAAAGAGAATGACGCACACAATGATATCATAAATCCGTAGGGAGGCCGCGTCCACATCCCCGAACAGGCCGGGGAAGAAGGAGAGCAGCAGGGTGATGAAGAAGCCAATCTCCACCACGAACATAACGGGGTTTTTCATCATATAGCGGGGATTGAGCTTGACAAACGCGCCCTTCACCGCCCCCCGGAGAATCTCCGGGGTGATAAATTTTTTGTTTTGTTTCTTACTCATATGAAAACGCCC
>JAHZFC010000241.1:0-711 GCA_019421525.1 Clostridiales bacterium | reverse complement strand
GGTCAGATGCTCTGCGATGGGGCCAAGTGCCAGCGCGGGGAAGAAGGTCAGCGCTGCGAAGATATAGACTACGAACACCAGGATCACAGCGAAGGACAGAGTATCCGTACGCAGGGTCCCGACGGTCTCGTTGACGAACCGCTTGCGCATCAGGGAGCCGGCGATGGCCAGCTGAATGACGATGGAGAGATACCGGCCGAAGAACATGGCCAGGCCTGCGGTGATGTTCCAGAAGTAGGTGTTGTCGGCCAGGCCCTCAAAGCCGGAACCGTTGTTGGCCGCGGAAGAGGAATATTCATACAGCACCTGGCTCAGGCCGTGGAAGCCTGGGTTGGTGATCCCCTCCAGACCTCCGGAGGTGGAAACCGCCAGGGCGGAGAAGAACAGGATCAGGAAGGGATGGATGATAATGCACAGCGCGGTGAGTTTCATCTCCCGGCCCTCGATCTTCTTACCCAGGTACTCGGGCGTGCGGCCGATCATCAGCCCACAGATGAACACCGCCAAGATGGCGTACATAATCATATTCATCAGTCCAACACCCTTGCCGCCAAAGACCACGTTGAGCATCATGTGCAGCAGGGGAATCATGCCGCCCAGGGGGGTCAAGGTATCGTGCATGTTGTTGACGGTGCCTGTGGTAAACGAGGTGGTAGTTGTGGTGAACATGGCGGACTGCGCGATGCCGAAGCGCACCTCCTTGCCCTCCAT
>JAHZFC010000240.1 GCA_019421525.1 Clostridiales bacterium | reverse complement strand
CAGGTCCGGCACACTGGAATCCGTCTCCCACTTGCTGACGGACTGGCGGCTCACCGTCAGCGCCTCCGCCAGGTCCCCCTGGGACAGATGATGTTCCGCCCGCAGGCGGCTGATGCTGGTTCCAAGGCTCATGCTGTGCCCTCCTTTGTAGTCACAGTATAGCGGCGTGCCGTCCAAAAGTCCACCAAGGGGACTTGAAAAATTAGCAACTGCCGGTTGCACCCCCTGAAAACCGGGAAAAACCGCCCTGCCCGCCGGCCTTGCTTGACGGAGGGCGGGGGAGGTGCTATTCTATGGAAAGAAGAACGACAGGGGAGGGAACGCTGTGAAGCTGGCAGAACTGCTGACCATCCGGCCCGGCGTCACCGCCGTCATCGGCGGCGGCGGCAAGACCACCCTTCTGCGGACCCTGGGGGAGGAGCTGGCGGGACAGCACACCGTCCTGCTGTGCACCACCACGAAGATCTTCCCCTTCCCGGACCTGCCCTGCGCCAGGACGGCGGAATCTCTGGACGTCCTGCGCCAGTCCCACCGCCTGCTGTGCGCCGGGACAGACGTACCCGGCACCGGCAAGCTGACGGTACCGGCCCTGCCCGTGGCGGACCTGGCGGAGCGGTTCGACTACGTGCTGGTGGAGGCGGACGGCGCCGCCCGCCGTCCCTTGAAGGCCCACGCCCCCCACGAGCCGGTGATCCCCCCGGAGGCCAACCAGACCATCTGCGTGGTGGGGGCCTCCGGCTTCGGACAGCCCATTTTGGAGGCCGCCCACCGGCCGGAGCGATATGCCTCGCTGGCGGGAGTGGCGGAGACGGCGGAGGCCGCCCCGGAGACCGAGGCGGCGGTCCTGCGGGCCGAGGGACTGCACGATAAAATTTATGTCAATCAAGTGGAGACGCTGTGGGACCTGGCGGGCGCCAGGGCTCTGGCGGCGCTGCTGGACTGTCCGGTGCTGGCGGGCAGCCTCCACAGGAAGGAGTATTTCCCATGCTGGTGATCATTCGGGGTGCCGGGGACATCGCCACCGGCATCGCCCTGCGGCTGAAACGGTCGCATATATCGGTGATTATGACCGATATACCGGCCCCAACCGCCATTCGGCGGACGGTGGCCTTCTCCCAGGCCATCGTGCTGGGGGAGACCAGAGTGGAGGACGTCACCGCCCGCCGGGCGGACATGCCGGAACAGGCCCTGGCCCTGCTCCAGGAAGACATCGTCCCAGTGCTGCCGGACCCGGAGGGGATCTGCATCTCTGTGCTGAAACCGGACGCCGTGGTGGACGCCATCCTGGCCAAGAAAAATCTCGGGACCAGAATCACAGACGCCCCGGCGGTCATCGGCGTGGGCCCGGGCTTCACCGCCGGGGTGGACTGCCACGCGGTGGTGGAGACCATGCGGGGCCACACTCTGGGCCGGGTGTACTACCAGGGAAGCGCATTGCCCAACACCGGCATCCCGGGCCTCATCGGCGGCTTTGCTGGAGAGCGGGTGCTGCGGGCCCCGGCCGACGGGGACTTCCGTCAAATCCTGGATATCGGCGCCCAGGTGAAGCAGGGGGATGTGGCTGCCACGGTGGACGGCGTCCCCATGATCTGCACGCTGGACGGTGTCCTGCGGGGCATCCTGCCGGATGGTACACCGGTCTGCAAGGGCATGAAGGCCGGGGATATCGACCCCCGCTGCAAGGTGGAACACTGCTACACCGCCAGCGACAAGGCCCTGGCTGTGGGCGGCGGCGTGCTGGAGGCGCTCCTGCACCTGACGGGGGCGCTGGGGGCTCCGGCGGAGAGAAAGGAGGAAGGGGCCTGATGGAAAATGAAGTGAAGCTGACGAAGCTGGCCAAGTGCGCCGGGTGCGGCGCCAAAGTGGGGGCCGGGGTGCTGGCCCAGCTGCTGGACGGCATCCGGGTCCACCAGGACCCCAACCTGCTGGTGGGCTTCGACAAGAGCGACGACGCCTCCGTCTACAAGGTCAGTGACGACCTGGCCCTGGTGCAGACGGTGGACTTCTTCCCGCCCATCGCCGACGATCCGTACCTCTTCGGCCAGATCGCCGCCACCAACGCCCTGTCCGACGTGTACGCCATGGGCGGCGAGCCCAAGCTGTGCCTGAACATCATGGCGATCCCGGAGTCCATGCCCAAGGACGCGGTGCACCAGCTGCTGCGGGGGGGCTACGACAAGGTCTACGAGGCCGGGGCCCTCATCACCGGCGGCCACAGCATCCTGGACGACGAGCCCAAGTACGGCCTGGCGG
>JAHZFC010000239.1 GCA_019421525.1 Clostridiales bacterium | reverse complement strand
GATTAGAAAGTCACCAAAGAATCGCCGGGGGACGGCCGCGGCGGACTGCAAGCGCGAAGGACGCGCTTTGGCCCTTAGCGTCCTTTCCCCCGGTCCCCCATTTTTACGAGGGCCCAGGATAAGAAGTGCGTCCTTCGCTTTCCGGCGTTGGGGTAAGCCGACACTCGAAGCCACTATTTCCCGCTGCCGCTCTCCTGGTGGTCGTGGCAACGTGCCGGGCCAACTGGACACGCCTAGTCACAGCATGGACCTGGCCAGGCGCTGTCTTGCAGACCAACCGAACTGTAAACCAGTACAATGGAGCGGCAGCGGAAAGAATCGCTTCATGTGTCCTGACTTTGCGCGCCGGAAAGCGAGTGAGGCATTTTAACATGTGCCCCCGTAAAAAACGGGGGTTCTTAGGGGGTGCGGGCCCTATGGAGCCCGGCCGCCCTTTGGCCGGAGCTTCATCCGGGACCACACCCCCTAAGCGCGTTTTTGGTGACTTTTTGCGCGAACAAAAAGTCACCCGCCGGAGGCCGGGCACGGCCTCATGGGTTTGCAAGGGCCCATGGCCCTTGCCGAAAGGAGGATCTCATATGCACCACTACACCCTGGAGACGGACCGCCTCATCCTCCGGCCCCTGACGGCGGCTGACGCCCCGGCGGTGTTCGTCTGGGGCGGTGACCCGGAGGTCAACCGCTATATGTCCTATCCCCTGGAGCGCAGTGTGGCCGATGCGGAGGCGTGGCTGCGCACGGTGGAGGAGAGCAGGCCGGAAGACGGATACGACTTCGGTTTTGTCCGGAAAGAGGACGGAGCGCTCATCGGCTCTGGTGGGACCTATCCGCGGGCGGATGGGCGGACCTGGACCTTTGGCTATAATCTGCGCCGGGACTGCTGGGGCCGGGGGTATGCCACCGAGGCAGCCCGGGCTATCCTGGCCTTTGCCCAGGAGACACTGGGGGCACGGGTATTCGCGGCGGAGCACGCCGTGGACAACCCCGCCTCCGGCCGGGTGATGGAGAAGTGCGGCCTGGTCTTCGACCATTTCGGGGAATATTCCAAGCTGGACGGCAGCGTGACCTTTCCGGCCAAATGCTACCGGCTGGAGCTGTAGTGTCCAGCCGGCGCCCAGGGCGCCGCAGGCGGCGGGACCATATCTGCCCTTCCGCCGCATATACTAAGGATAACGTCAACATACAGGAGGTAACATCATGTTTCAAAAAGCAGACCCCAAGACTTTGGAGTTCAATGTATTTTCCGCCATCGGCGACCAGTGGATGCTCATCACCGCCGGCACCAAGGACAAGTGCAACACCATGACCGCGTCCTGGGGCGGGCTGGGTGTGCTGTGGGGCGCGCCCATGGCTGTGGCCTATATCCGGCCCCAGCGGTACACCAAGGAGTTTGTGGACAACAGCGAATACTTCACCCTGTCCTTCTTCTCCGAGCAGTACCGCAAGCAGCTGGCCCTGTGCGGCTCCAAGAGCGGCCGAGAAATCGACAAGGTGAAGGAGTGCGGCTTCACCGTGGCCGAGGCCCAGGGGGGCGCCCCCTATTTCGAGCAGGCCGACCTGGTGTTCGTGTGCCGCAAGCGGATGGTCCAGAAGATGGAGGAGAGCTTCATCCCCGCGGACGTGCGGGAGAAGTGGTATGAAGGGGATTACCACACCATGTACTGGGGCGAGATCGTGGAGACGCTGGTGAGGAAGTGAGGGCAGGGGCGGAGCCCTTGTTCCGGTTCAAGGACTGCGTCCCTGAGCTGTTATCCAGAGGCTTCGCCTTTGGGGAACGAGCACCAAAAACCATTTCTTTTGTATGCGCCAAAAGAAACGGTTTTTGAAATCCAAAGAAAAGCGCTTTCATGCCCTTTGGTGCGCCCTCCTATTGATGGCGCATGGAGTCAGGACACCCCCTGCCCCCTGCGCCGCTGCCGCTGATACGTACCAACACAGAGGTGCCTGCGGCCCACGGTAGAGCGCCTGGCTGGCCCAAAGGAGCCCCACCGAAGCCCAGCGAAGCGGGTTCGGTGGGGAGAGGAGGAGCATGGGAGCGAACGGAATTTTCGCCGTCAGGCGGAAATGGAGTTGAGCGGACTTTGCGACGACGAGGCAGCAGGCGTGTCCCGTGGGCCTGGCGGAGTTCTACAGCTGCCAATGGAGCGGCAGCGGGAATTAGGGGCAGAGTGTGTCGGCTTACCCCAACGCCGGAAATAGGACGCTGCACCACCCTATCCTGCGCTCTCGTAAAAACGGGGGTCCGGGGGTGCAGGCGCTTGGGACATGGCCCGCCCTTTGGGCCTT
>JAHZFC010000238.1 GCA_019421525.1 Clostridiales bacterium | reverse complement strand
GCCGCAGCAGCGCCGTCTGCCGCCGGAGCCAGCCGATGCAGGCGTCCTGCTCCACGTTCAGGGGGTCCCGGTTCTTGGGCGGGCGGCACTTGACGATGTTGGCCACGTACACCTTGGTCCGGTCCAGGCCGATGATCTCCAGCATGTCGTCCAGCAGCTTCCCCGCCGGGCCCACAAAGGGGACGCCCTGCTCGTCCTCGTGCTGGCCGGGGCCCTCCCCCACCAGCAGGATCTCCGCGTCCCTGGCCCCGTCGCCGAACACCACGTTCGTCCTCGTCTCCGCCAGGGCGCAGGCACGGCACGCCCCGCAGTCCCGCTCCAGCGCCTCCCAGGTATCCGCCATGGGTCTCTCCCCCTTCCGCTTTGTGTCATCTCATCATACCACAAAATCTTCCGCCCCGCAATGTGGTATGATCGCCCCGCCGCCGGACAAACTGGTCTCAGGAAAGGAGGGGGGAGCGGATTGTCTCTGCTGCTCTGGACGTTCTGGACCTACAGCTTTTTCGGCTATCTGCTGGAGCGGGGCTACGCCGCCGCCACCCGGGCGGCCCAGCCGCCCGGAAAGGGCTTTCTGCTGCTGCCCCTGTGCCCGGTGTACGGGCTGGGGGCCCTGGCGGTGCTGGCCCTGCCCCCGGCCCTGACGGACGGGTTCTGGTCCCTGGCCCTGTGGGGCGGCCTCACCGCCACGGCGGTGGAGTACGGGGTGCATCTCCTGTACGACCGGCTGCTGGGGGTGCGGTTCTGGGACTACAGCCGCCTGCCGGGCAATTTTCAGGGCCGGGTCTGCCTGCCCTTCTCCCTGGCCTGGGGGCTGCTGACGGGGGCGGCGCTGCCGCCGGTCCAGCGTGCGCTGGGGCCGGTGCTGGCGGCCATTCCGCCGGCGGTGACGTACGCCGTGCTGCTGGTGTTCACCGCCGACGCGGTGGTGTCCCTCCGGCTGCTGCGCCGGGCCGGGGACCCGGGCATCCTGTCCCTGCGGGCGCTGGGCCGGGCATAGGGCAAAAAGGGCATGGGCGATGGCCCATGCCCTTCTTTGGTATCGGTCTCCTATCCTGTTCAGCCCTTCGGCAGATGGGTCTCCAGCCAGCGGTACACGTCGGCGCAGACCGTCTCCCCGCACGCCTCGTTCAGGATCTCGTGCCGCGCCCCGGGGTACAGCTTCATCTCCACGTCCCGGACGCCGGCACGGCGGAAGCTGCGGTGCGCCCGGCGGACGCCCTTCCCCATGTCTCCCACCGGGTCGTCCTGTCCGGAGAGGAACAGGACGGGGGTGTTCCGGTTCATCCGCTTCAGGTTCTCCCGCTTTTCGATATCCGCGATGCCCCCCAGCATCTCCCGGAAGAGCCCGATGGTGGGGTCCCCGCCGCAGAGGGGGTCCGCCAGGTACGCGTCCACGTTCTCCGTGCGGACGGAGAGCCAGTCGTAGGCGGTGCGGTTGGGGGCGAACTTCCGGTTGTAGGCCTCAAAGGCCAGCCTGTTCACCAGGGGGCTGGGGCGGGCGTCCCCCACCTTCCGGGCCTCTTTGGCGGCCAGGGCCCGGGCCGCCGCCACCACCGCCGGGGGCATCTGGCCGGTGCCCATGAGAATGGCCCCCGCCACGGTGCCGGGATAGCGGATCAGGTATGTCCGGGCCAGGAAGGAGCCCATGGAGTGGCCCAGCAGGAACACCGGCAGGCCGGGATACCGCCGCCCCGCCAGCTCCCGCCGGGCGTACAGGTCCTGCGCCACCCAGTCCCAGCTGCCCTTCGGCCCGAAGTACAGCCGGGGCGCCCCCGCCGCCACGGAGGTGCCGTGGCCCAGGTGGTCGTGGCCCGCCACGGCAAAGCCCCGCTCCGTCAGGTACGACGCCAGGGGCCCGTAGCGCAGAATGTGCTCCGACACCCCGTGGGAGATCAGCAGCACCCCCCGGGGCGCCGTCTCCGGCACCCAGTCCACCGCGTGGATGCCGGTCTTTCCGTCCGCGGAGGGAAAGACAAATTCGTTTTGTACCATGGAAAAACCTTCCTCTCTGTGCTATACTGTTTGCCATCGGGCATAGGATGCCTGCTTTACGGCTTGATGATACCACACGTCCGCCCCAAATGCCAGAGGAGGTCATGATCGATGCGTCCATACGTCGTCGCCCTGGACCAGGGCACCACCAGTTCCCGGGCCATCCTGTTCAACCAGGCGGGAGAGATCGTCTCCCGGGCCCAGCACCCCTTCCGCCAGATCTACCCCCAGCCCGGCTGGGTGGAGCACGACCCGCTGGACATCTGGGCCACGGAGAAGCGGGCCCTGGCGGAGGTCGTGGGCGCCGCCCACATCG
>JAHZFC010000237.1 GCA_019421525.1 Clostridiales bacterium | reverse complement strand
GGTGGCCGGGCGGTGGACGCCGTCCAGCCACAGCACCTGGCTGTAGCCCTGCTTCTCGGCCCGGTCGCCGGCCCGGAGAGACGCGGCGTAGTTGCCGCCGGTCTTGGCCATGCCGGTGCCGCCCTTGACGGCACGCACGTCCTCGCTCTCCACATAGATCTTGACAGGAGCCAGCCCCTCAGGGTAGTAGGCGCCCACCGGGCAGACGATAACGATGTACTGGACATGGTGGGAGCTGTGGACCCCCAGGGCGGGATCCGTACCGATCATGAAGGGCCGGATATACAGGGAGGTGCCCTCTTCATGGGGGACCCAGTCCCGCTCCAGTTTGACCAGCTCCGTGATGCCGGCCAGGGCCAGTTCCTCAGGAATCTGAGGCAGGCACAGACGCTCGGCGGACTTGTTCATCCGGGCAATGTTGTCCAGGGGCCGGAACAGCTGGATAGTGCCGTCGGCGGTGCGGTAAGCCTTCAGGCCCTCGAAGATCTCCTCCGCATAGTGCAGGACCTTGGCGGCGGGGTCAATCTGCAGGGGGCCGTAAGGAACGATGCGGGGATCGTGCCAGCCCTGGCCCTCGTCATAGTCCGCAATAAACATATGGTCCGTCATGCTCTTGCCGAACACCAAGGTGGAGGAAGCGGGCTTTTCCTTCAGCACCGAGGCGCGGGTAATTTTGATATCTACCATTGGTGTATCCCTCCTAAGCTTTTGTTGATGTGCTTTTTATTATAGATGTGCTTTTTATTATAACAGTCTTTTCCTTTTGGCGCAACAAAAATATCGTTCGGACGGTTCTGATGGACAGCCCCCTTTTGCTCTTGTTTTCCCGCCGTTTATTTGCTATAATAAAATATCTTTGTTTACCTCGTTTTGGAGTGATCTCGTCTTGATCGCCCCGCCTCTGCGTGACGCTGGTGGGGCATTTCCTGGGAGGAGGAATCTCTTTTGAACCGTAAGATCGCCCAGCTGTTTCAGCCCAGGCTGCAGCTCTACTTCGTCTGTCTGATCGTCTTCGCCCTGCTGTCCGCCCTCTATTCCGTCCCCCTGGCGGTGACAGAGCTGGTCATTGTCCTGGGCCTTGGCCTGTATAACCGGGAAAACAGCCGCCGCCGGCGTCGGGAGATTGGAAAATATCTGGACAGTGTCACCGGTACGGTGGATACCGCCACCAAGGACACCATGGTCAACTCTCCCCTGCCCATGATTATTTTCCGGCCGGAGAGCGACGATATTATCTGGACCAACGACCGCTTTCTCCAGCTCACCGGCCAGGGACAGCGGGAGCATATGTTTGATGCCAAGCTGGCCTCCCTAATCCCCGGCTTTGACACTCGGTGGCTCATGGAGGGCAAGAGTGAATGCCCCACCGAAGTGGAGTACGGCGGACGGCGCTTCTGGGTCTTTGGCCACCTGGTCCGCACCGGCGGCCGGGGGGGCGGCTTTCTAGCCACCACCTATTGGGTGGATATCACCGAGTTCTGCCTGATACGGGACAAATTCAACGCCTCCCGGCCGGTGGCGGCCGTTCTGCTCATCGACAATTACGAGGACCTGATGAAGAACCTGACGGAGAATGAGCGATCCAGCATCCTGGCCGAGATCGACAACCGGCTGGATGAATGGGTGGCCCAGACCGGAGGCCTGCTCCGCCGCTACCAGCGGGAGCGGTACCTGTTTCTTTTTGAGGAGCAGTACCTGGACCAATTTGTGGAGCGGAAATTTGATGTGCTGGACACCGTCCATCAGGTGGTCAATCCCAGCGGTATCAACGCCTCCCTGTCCATCGGTATCGGCAAGGACGGGGACTCCTACAAGGAACTCATGTCCTTCGCCAATCTATCCATCGACATGGCCCTGTCCCGCGGAGGCGACCAGGCAGTCATCCGCAACAAGTTTACCTTCGAGTTCTATGGTGGCCGCTCCAAGGAGACGGAGAAGCGGACCAAGGTAAAGAGCCGGGTCATGGCCAACGCCCTGTCCTCTCTGATCTCCGACTCCTCCCAGGTGTTCATCATGGGCCACAAATTCCCGGATAACGATGCTGTGGGCGCCGCCGCCGGCGTGTGTGCCCTGTGCCGGAAAAACGGGACCCCTGCCCATATCATCCGGGATCCGGGGTCTCCCCCCGCCCAGGAGCTCATTGATCGGCTGTCCACCCTGCCGGAGTACCAGGACTGCTTCCTAGCCCCACAGGATGCCCTGCTCATCGCCGATACCCGGTCCCTGGCTGTTGTGGTGGACACCAATCGACCCGAGCAGGTCCAGGCGGAGGAGCTGCTCCAGTCCTGCAACCGGGTGGCGGTCATCGACCACCACCGCCGGGCCGCCACCTATAT
>JAHZFC010000236.1 GCA_019421525.1 Clostridiales bacterium | reverse complement strand
GCGGATGGGCAGCTCCATGGTCTCCATGGCCCGGACCTGCATGGGGCTGGTCTGGGAGCGGAGCATCACCCGGCTGTCCTCGTCAAAGTAGAAGGTGTCCGACCAGTCCCGGGAGGGGTGGCCCTCGTCGGCGTTTAAGCGGTCGAAGTTCAGCTCAGCCAGCTCGATCTCGGGGCCGTCCAGCACGGTGAAGCCCATGCCGATAAAGACCTCCTTGAGCTCGTCCAGGGCGATATACATGGGGTGGCGGTGGCCCAGCCGGACGCTCTTGCCGGGGATGGTCACATCCACGGCCTCCGCCTCCAGCCGGCGATCCAGGGCCTGCGCTTCCAGGACCTTGGAGCGCTCCTCCAGGGCGGCATCCAGGGCGGCGCGCACGTCGTTGGCCAGCTGGCCCATGGCGGGGCGCTCCTCCGGAGAGAGCTTGCCCATCTGCTTCAAGACGGCGGTCAGCTCGCCCTTTTTGCCCAGGTATCTCACCCGCAGCTCGTCTAGCTGGGCGCTGTCCTGGGCGGCGTCGAAGGCGGCCAGGGCCTCGGCGCGGATCTTTGCCAGTTGCTCTTTCATGTGTGACTTCTTCCTTTCAAAAGGTTGGTTTGTGTGATCAGGACGCGGGGCGGGAAATGAGCATGCCCCGCACGAATTGGTTCTGGTTGTGGAAGGCCAGCACGGTCTGCGCGTCTTCCGGGGTACAGCCCAGCAGCAGCTTGAGCTCGCTGTCCCCCTTTACCAGGTCCACGGTGCAGATGACCGCGGTGAGGCCCAGCTCCGGACGGGAGCCCAGCCAGACATCCACGCCCTCCCCGTCGGTGGAGGTGCTGCCGTTGAGGTAGCCGTAGTCCAGGGGGTAGCGTATGGAGGGATACCGGGGATGGGCGCTGCCCCTTGGGCGGTCGACCACCGGCGGGAAACGCCGGACCAGCTCCTCCAGGGCGCCCCAGAAACTGAGCTCTTCCATGGTCAAGCCAGCTCCAGCACATGCACTGTGACAGAAAATCCCTCGTTCCCCGGCATTTGGCCGGAGAGGGTCTCCTTTCGGAGAAAGCCGCAGCTCTCGTAGAGGGCAAGAGCGGGGGCGTTGCCCAAGAGCACCTCGATGGAGACAGGCCGGCCCATCTCGGTCAGGGCATGCTCCACCAGAGCCCGGCCTGCACCCCTGCGGGACAGGGCGGGGTCTACATACAGCCAGGCCAGCTCGTCGTCTGTGAAGGCGGCGAACCCGGCGGCCTGGCCGTCCAGCTCCGCCACCCGGAGGGTATAGTCGAACAGGCCCTCCCGCTGGGCGGCGACCTCCAGGGGGAGAAAGGCGTCGGACAGTCCGGCCAGGGCCAGCTCGTTTTTCCGGGCCGCGTCATGGATGGCGCACAGCCGGGGCCAGTCGCTGTCCCGGTAAGGGCGGACCTCGATATGGGGTGCGGACATGAGCAGACCTCCCAGAAATAAAAATAAAAGCCCCCCGTCCACACTTTGGGACGAAAGGCCAGCCTTCCGCGGTACCACCCGCATTCGCGTGTTCCACGCGCACTTGGGCCCCGATAACGGCGGGGCGCGCCGTCCTGCTCTCACAGGCCGCTCCCGGGCGAACCAAGGGACACCCGACAAGGCGGCTTTCAGCCGGTGACCGCCTTTCTCTGGGGATGGGCAAACTCCCTATTTTCCCGTTCCTCGCATTTGCGCTGTTATCCTTTATATCACAAAAACGGTTGAAATGCAAGGGGGAAGCGGCTATAATTTACGTAAAAACAAGGGGAGGGGCCCTTGACCGATCCAAGGACTGCGTCCTTGAGATGCTGTTTTTCCGACCCCATTTCTTTTGACAGCACCGTCGCCTCCCCCTTGACGGGGGAGGTGGCTGCGCAGCAGCCGGAGGGGGTGAAGCCTTCTCCTTGAGGAGAAGGTGCCCCGCGCAAGCGGGGCGGATGAGGTGCCAGGTTTCGCCTGGCGGCGAGTTTCTTTTTGTGCGCACAAAAAGAAACCAAAAATGCGCCGGGGGACGTCCGCGGCGGACTACGGCCACCTCGTCCTCGCAAAGTCCGCTCCACTCCATTTCCGCCTGACGGCGAAAATTACGTTCGCTCCCTTGCTCGTCCTTTCCCCACCGAACCCGCTTCGCTGGGCTTCGGCGGGGACCCTTAGAACTTCCAGCGGCCCTCGGTAGAGCGCCTAATGCGGACATTTGATGGCACTAGGCGTGTCCCGAGGGCCCGGCAAGATACTACAACCGCCAATAGAGCGGCAGCGAAAACCGGGCGTAGAGAGTGTCGGCTTACCCCAACGCCGGAAATAGGCGGATGCACTACCCTATCCTGCTCTTCCGTAAAAACGGGGGTGATGCTATCATAAAAGTAGACACGGAAGGGTAGAAAAAAGCCTTTCCGTGGGA
>JAHZFC010000235.1 GCA_019421525.1 Clostridiales bacterium | reverse complement strand
TCTTATCCATCTTGTCCGAAACCACCAGGCCGACTCTGGTCTTACGAGAAGAAGTCCTTGCTTCACTCATCTTCTTTTACCTCCTTATCGGCTCTGCTGCTCACGCAGGATGGTCTTGACGCGGGCGATGTCTTTCTTGACCTCCGCGATGCGGATGGGGTTATCCAGCTGGTTGGTGGCGTGCTGAAGACGGAGGTTGAACAGGTCCTTCTTCAGCTCCACCAGCTTGGTCTCCAGCTCGTTGGCGCTCATTTTGCGGACTTCGTTAGCTTTCATCTTCATTCACCACCGTTCTCAACAGTCTCTTTCTTGACGATCTTGCACTTGACCGGCAGCTTGTGGCTGGCCAGGCGGAGGGCCTCGCGGGCGACCTCTTCGGACACACCGGCGATCTCGAACATGACCCGGCCGGGCTTGACCACGGCCACCCAGTACTCAGGGGCGCCCTTACCGGAACCCATACGGGTGCCCAGCGCCTTCTTGGTCACGGGCTTATCGGGGAAGATCTTGATCCAGACCTTACCGCCACGCTTGGTGTAACGGGTCATGGCCACACGGGCGGCCTCGATCTGGTTGGAGGTGATCCAGGCGGGCTCAGTGGTGGCAAGGCCCCACTCGCCGTAGGCCACCTGGTTGCCCCGGGTGGCGACGCCGGTCATGCGGCCGCGGTGGACGCGGCGGTATTTCACTCTCTTAGGCAGCAGCATTACTGAGCGCCTCCTTCCTTAGGAGCAGCGCTGCGGTTGCCCGCGGGCCGGTTGCCGCCCTGGCGGTTGAAGCCGCCCTGACGGTTGTTGCGGTTGAAACCGCCCCGGTTGCCGTCGCGGCGGTCCCGGCGGGGACGCTGCTCACGCTCTTTGTAGTTCTTGGTGTCGATGGTGCGGGGGGTGGTGCGCAGGGTCTGGGTGAGCACCTCGCCCTTGTAGATCCACACCTTGATGCCGATGCGGCCATAGGTGGTGGCAGCCTCGGCGAAGCCGTACTCGATGTCGGCCCGGAGGGTCTGCAGGGGGATGGTGCCGTCGTGATAGTGCTCGGTGCGGGCGATCTCAGCGCCGTTGAGGCGGCCGGAGGCCTGCACCTTGATGCCCAGGGCGCCCATGCGCATGGCGCGGCCCATGGCGTTCTTCATGGCCCGGCGGAAGGCGATGCGCTTCTCCAGCTGCTGGGCGATGTTCTCCGCCACCAGCTGGGCGTTGATGTCGGGGTTCTTGACCTCCACGATCTTCAGGTCCACGGTCTTGCCCAGGCGCTTCTCCAGCTCGGCGCGGAGCTTCTCGATCTCCTCGCCGCCCTTGCCGATGACCATGCCGGGGCGGGCGCAGTGCACATAGATGCGGATGCGGGCGTTGTCGCGCTCGATCTCGATCTTGGGCACGCCGGCGGAGTACAGGCGCTTCTTCAGCTCACGGCGGAGCTTGTAGTCCTCCACCAGGAGGTCGCCCACTTTTTCATTGCGGGCATACCAACGGGAGTCCCAGTCTTTGATGACGCCCACGCGCAGGCCGTGGGGATTAACTTTCTGTCCCATAAACTGCTCTCCTCCCT
This sequence comes from Clostridiales bacterium, assembly GCA_019421525.1. Classification (GTDB taxonomy): domain Bacteria; phylum Bacillota; class Clostridia; order Oscillospirales; family Oscillospiraceae; genus Enterenecus. The sequence goes on along the minus strand of JAHZFC010000235.1, from coordinate 872 downwards.
TATGCCTTCTCCGTCACGGCCAGGGTGACGTGAGACGTGCGCTTGTTGATGCGATAGGCGCGGCCCTGAGCCCGAGGCATCATCCGCTTGAGGATGGGGCCGGGGGTGGCGAAGACCTCAGAGACCACCAGCTTGCTGGGGTCCATCTGGAAATTGTTCTCCGCGTTGGCGCAGGCAGACTTCAGCAGCTTCATCAGGGGCTCGGAGGCAGACTTGTGGGTCTGCATCAGAATCGCCATGGCGGTGCCGGCATCCTTGCCGCGGATCAGGTCGCAGACAATCTGGACCTTCCGGGGAGAGATGCGGACATAGCGCAGATAGGCTTTTGCAACTTTATTTTCCATGTTCAGCATCCTCCTTCAATCAGTCCTTCCGGTGTCCGCGGAAGGTCCGGGTGGGCGCGAACTCGCCCAGCTTGTGGCCCACCATGTCCTCCTGGATGTAGACGGGCACATGCTTGCGGCCGTCATGCACAGCAATGGTGTGGCCGACAAAGGCGGGGAAGATGGTGGAGCTGCGGCTCCAGGTCTTCAGCACCTTCTTCTCGTTCTTCTCATTCATTTCCTCGACCCGCTTGAGGAGCTCCGGGGCAACATACGGGCCTTTTTTTACAGATCTGCTCATATTGACTTGCCTCCTTTACTTCTCGTTGCGGCGCTTGACGATAAACTTATTGGTGGGGTTCTTGCCCTTGCGGGTCTTGTAGCCCAGAGCGGGCTTGCCCCAGGGTGTCACAGGACCGGGACGGCCGACAGGCGCGCGGCCCTCGCCGCCGCCGTGGGGGTGGTCGTTGGGGTTCATGACAGAGCCGCGGACCGTGGGACGCCAACCCATGTGGCGCTTCCGGCCGGCCTTGCCGATGTTGATGTTCT
>JAHZFC010000234.1 GCA_019421525.1 Clostridiales bacterium | reverse complement strand
CAGCTGCTCCACCGCAAGCATCACGCCGGCCTTCCCGGATTCGTAGGTCAGCCCGCCCTGCAGGTAGACGGTGTATGGCTCCCGCATGGGCGCGTCCGCGGACAGCTCGATGGATGCCCCCTGGATGAAAGCGCCGGCAGCCATGATGACCTGGCAGTCATAGCCCGGCATATCCCAGGGCTCGGGCGTCACATAGGAGTCCACCGGCGCGCCGGACTGGATCCCCTTGCAGAACCGGCGGACCGCATCCGGACTGCCCAGATGGATCATTTGGATGATGTCATGCCGGGGCTCGTCGGATCTGGGCTCTGTCTCATAGCCCAGCAGCTCCATGATCTTGGCACCGAACACCGCGGTCTTTACCGCCTGGGCCACCGTATGAGGGGCCAGGAACAGTCCCTGGTAGAGCAGGCGGTTGTTTCCCAGGGTGGAGCCGCACTCCTTTCCGATGCCGGGACAGGTCAGGCGCATGGCCGCTCCCTCGATCAGGTCGTGCCGCCCTGCCAGATAAGCCCCAGTAGGGGCAAGGCCGCCGCCGGGGTTCTTGATGAGGGACCCCACAACCAGGTCCGCACCCACATGGGTGGGCTCCTGCTCTTCCACGAACTCCCCATAGCAGTTGTCCACCAGGATCGCGGCATTAGGATTGGCCCGGCGGATGACAGCACACAGCTGCCCGATCTCATCCACGGATAGAGACGCCCGGGTGGAATACCCCTTGGACCGCTGGATGAGCACCGCCTTGACCCTGGGGTCATCCACTGCCTTAGCTAGTCCTTCTATATCCGGTCTATCCTCTGCTGTCACGTCCACCTGGCGGTAATCCACCCCAAAATCCTTCAGCGATCCCGCCCCCTTGTCCGTGACGCCGATCACGCCCAGCAAAGTGTCATAAGGGGCACCCACGGCGGACACCAGCACGTCCCCAGGCCGCAGCACGCCGAACAGGGCGGCAGAGATGGCGTGGGTACCGTTGACGAATCCGATGCGCACCAGAGCGTCCTCGGTCCCGAACAGGTCGGCATAGATCAGGTCCAGCTGGTCCCGGCCCAGGTCGTCATAGCCGTACCCTGTGGTACCGGCAAAATAGCTCTCCGCCACCCGGTGGGTCTGAAAAGCGGCCAAGACCCGCTGGGTGTTGTGCTCTGCCACGGCGTCGATCTGGGCAAATTGCTCCTTCAGCGCCCCCTCGGCCTGGGCGGCCAGGGTGCGGACACGGTCTGATATCTGTAAAGGCATATTGTTTAACACTCTTTCTCTAGCTTAGATCCTGCAAAGGCGGCCACCAATTCAGCGCAGGCCTTCACATCACCTTTGTCCACCATCTCCAGGGGGCTGTGTATATAGCGGCAGGGAACGGAAACGCCTCCGGTATACACACCGGAACGGGTCAGATGGATGGCACCAGCATCCGTTCCGCCAGCGCGGATCACGTCACGCTGGGCCTTGATACCGTGTTCCGCCGCCAGAGCCATGAGTTTTTCCACCATCTGGGGATGGCAGATCACAGAGCTGTCCATCACCTTGACAGCCGCGCCCCCGCCCAAAACGCTGCTGACCAGGTGCTTGGAGCCAGGCTGGTCGTCAGCGGGAGTGACGTCCACCGCGATGGCATAGTCCGGGTCCACCGACCAGGCGGATGTTTTGGCGCCCCGCAGGCCCACCTCCTCCTGGGTGGTAAAGACAAAGTAGAGGTCGTTATCCGTCTGGCTGATCTTCTCCATAGCCATGAGCAGTACCAGGCAGGACACCCGGTCATCCATATAGGGAGAGATGGCCCGGCCCCCCGCCTCTGCCAGGCGGGTATCATAGACTGCGGTATCTCCCACCCGGACCAGGCGCTCCGCCTCTTCCCGGCTGGCTGCGCCCACGTCGATGAACAGGTCGGACATCTTCAGCTTGGCCAGCTCAGCCCCTTCGTCCGCCCCGATCAAACCGTGGGCGCCATTTTGAAAGCGCACCGGCGTATGCAGGACTTTGAGGGGGGAAACTCCCCCGATGGCCCCCACATGGACAAAGCCCTTCTCGTCGATATGGGTGGCCACCAGCCCGATGGAATCCATGTGGGCGGCGAACATCACCCGGGGCCCGTTCCCCTTCCGGCGGCAGATCAGGTTGCCCATGGTGTCATAGCTGACCTCATCGCAGTAGCTGGCGGCGATCTTCTCGATGACGCCAGCCACCCCCTTCTCCATGCCGGAGGGGCCATAGGCGGAGGTGAGCTCCGCCAGTGTATGCATCATATCCATATCATTTCCTCCTGTCAGCAGGACTCTGCCACCGCCCCGACAAAGAGCCGGGCCAGGGTGAGCATATGTTCCATGTCAGAGATGTTGGCCACGCTGCTGGGCGCGTGGAGATAGCGGACCGCGGCGGAGATGCCCGCCACCCGGACGCCGGCCTTGGTGCGCTGGATGGCGCTGGCATCGGTGCCGCCGGCCAGATAGTGCTTCATCTGCCAGGGCAGGCCGTGCTGGTCCGCCAGGTCCCGGAGCAGCTCGAACAGCTCGCGGTCATAG
>JAHZFC010000233.1 GCA_019421525.1 Clostridiales bacterium | reverse complement strand
GGGACAGGCACAGGGTCAGGCCCAGCAGCAGGGCCAGCAGTTTCTTTTTCATGTCAATTCCTCCAATAAATCATGTAGTCGTATGGATTTCTTTCAAACGCCGGCTGAGATCTCAAAAGCCGGGCGGTGAAGACAAAGGGGATCACTTGATGTGCAGGAACTGGGTCAGCAGGCTGAAGAAGCCCGCCCGCCGGGACGTCTGGTCCAGCCGCTTGTCGATGCGCCGGGACAGCCAGTTGAAGACCAGCTGCACCACCTGCACCAGGATGACCAGGAACACCACCGTCACCCACATAACGGAGGTGATGCCCCGCTGGTGACCGTACCGGACGGCGATGTCGCCCAGGCCGCCGGCGCCCACGGTGCCGGCGATGGCGGTGTAGGCCAGGATGGTCACCAGGGAGATGGCGCCCCCCAGGATCAGGGAGGGCTTCGCCTCCGGCAGATACACTTTCCAGACGGTCTGGAGCGTGGAGGCGCCCATGGACTGGGCGGCTTCCACCACGCCGGCGTCCACTTCACTGAGAGAGGTCTCCACCATCCGGGCGATGAAGGGGGCGGCAGAGATCACCAGCGGCGGGATGGCGCCCTTGACGCCGATGGTGGTGCCCACCACCAGGCGGGTGAAGGGCATGACGGCCACCATCAGGATGATGAAGGGGATGGACCGGCCGATGTTGACGATCCAGTCCAGCACCCGGTAGACGCCCCGGTGGGGACGGATGCCCTGAGGTTGGGTGACGATCAGAGCCACCCCCAGGGGCACGCCGATCAGATAGGCGAATACTGTGGAGACGACGACCATGAAGAGGGTATCCCACACGCCGTCTGTCAGGACAGTTCCGTATTCCGCCCAAAAGGCGCTGATGGTCTCAAGCATGGTACTCCACCTCCTCTGCGGAAACGTTGGGCTGTGCCCGGATGTAGCTCAGGGCCTTGGCTGCGCTGTTGGGGTCGTCCGGCAGGGCCAGCAGCATGGTGCCGAAGGCCTTGCCCTCGATGTTGCGGGTGTCGGCGCCCAGGATGTTGACCTTGACCCCCAGATCGATGGCCAGGGTGGCGATCAGGGGCTGATAGACCGTGCCGCCGTTGAAGGCCACCCGAATGGCCCGGGTCCCGGCGGGATACTGCTGGATGCTGACGCCGCCGGGATACACCAGCCGCCGGGCGGCGTCGGTATGGGGATCTGAGAAGATGTCCTCCACCTTGCCCTGTTCCGCCAGGATGCCGCCATCCAGAATGGCCACCCGGGAGCAGATCTCCTCGATGACGCTCATCTGATGGGTGATGACTACCACCGTGACGCCCAGCTTTTCGTTCAGGTCCTTCAGAAGGCCCAGGATGGAGGCGGTGGTGGTGGGGTCCAGGGCGGAGGTGGCCTCGTCGCACAGCAGGACCTTGGGGTCTGTGGCCAGGGCACGGGCGATGGCCACCCGCTGCTTCTGGCCGCCGGAGAGCTGGGAGGGGTAGGCGTCCGCCTTTTCGCTGAGCCCCACCAGCTCCAGCAGCTCCAGGGCCCGCTTCCTGGCCTTGGCGGCGGGGACGCCGCTGATCTCCATGGGAAAGCAGACGTTCTTCAGAACGGTCCGCTGCATCAGCAGGTTGAAGCTCTGGAAGATCATGGTGACGTTCCGTCGGGCCAGCCGCAGCTCCCGGTCGGAGAGGGAGGTCATCTCCTTCCCGTCCACGATCACTGTGCCGGACGTGGGCCGCTCCAGCAGGTTCATGCACCGCACCAGGGTGCTCTTACCGGCACCGGAGAGGCCGATGATCCCATAGATCTCCCCCTCCTGGATGTCCAGGTTGATATCCTCCAAAGCATGGACGGCGCTTTCACCCGTTCCGAAGGTCTTGTACAGATGCCGGATCTGAATGATGGACACGGGGCCACGCTCCTTTCAAATGAATTTCGGCAACAAAAAAGTCCTTGAGACAAACTGCCTCAAGGACGACGAGATCGCCGTGGTACCACCTTGCTTCGCACGCTCCCTCACGGAAGCGGCCTTTGGGAGTGCCAACACACCCCTGCGCTGTGACGTGCGCACACGTCGTGACCTATGCCCAAAAGGCGGTCGGCCACGCAACTCCGAGACCATGTTCTCCAGACCCTTCCAGACCTCTTCTCACCAGCCGAGGCTCTCTGCGCTGTATCTGCCTGGGTACTCTTCTCTTCATCGTCTTTCGCTATCAAGTTTTCCAATAACTGTCTCATAGTTTATCTGACAGCGAAGGAAAAGTCAACAGGGAAAATTGACCAGAAAACCGCTATCTGCCGCTTCGTTTCTGTGAAGTTCCACAAAGCGGGGTCAGATGCTGTCGGATCCGGGAATTTTTTCAAAAGAAGGGGCGGTATCGGATTGCAACCGCTGGGCAAAACTGCTATCATGAAAACCAACGACGATAAAATGATGGAGGAACGGCGTTGAAGCGGAACCGGGATCAGAATTTTGGCATTCGCTGGCTGCGGGACCTGCTGTGCGGGATCCTGATCGGTGCCGGCGCCATCCTGCCGGGGGTTTCCGGCGGGGTGCTGGCGGTGGTGTTCGAC
>JAHZFC010000024.1:9984-19934 GCA_019421525.1 Clostridiales bacterium | reverse complement strand
CCTCTTCGGCTATGTCCCCACCGAGGGACAGGTCTATCCCAACCCCTATCTCTCCGACGGCTTTCAGGTGCAGACCTCTGTGGACTGGAGCTCGTACATGACTTATGCCTACGGCCCCTATACCATCGGTATCGACGTGTCCTCCCATCAGGAGGAGATCGACTGGGAACAGGTGGCCGCCTCCGGGGTGCAGTTCGCCATGATCCGGGCGGGCTACCGGGGGTACACCGCGGGCACTCTCAATGAGGACCGCTACTTTGTGGACAACATCGAGGGAGCGCTGGATGCCGGGCTGGACGTGGGGGTCTACTTCTTCTCCCAGGCGGTCACTGTGGCCGAGGCCATCGAAGAGGCGGAGTACCTGATGGAGCTGGTGGCGCCCTACCAGGATGATATCAGCTATCCCCTGGTGTTCGACTGGGAGCGGCAGAGCGTCAGCTCCTCCCGCACCAAGGACACCAGCGAGGAGATGGTGGTGGCCTGCGCTGTGGCCTTCTGCGAGACGGTGAAGGCCGCGGGATACATCCCCATGTTCTACGCCAGTCCCAGCAAGGCGTACACCCTGGACATGGGCTATCTGTCCGACTACCCCTTCTGGCTGGCCCACTATACCCGGGACCAGGCCCCGTCAAGCTACCGCTACACCTTTGATATGTGGCAGTACAGCAGCTCCTGGCGGGTGCCCGGCATCGACGGCGACGTGGATGTGAACATCTGCCTGACGCCCAACTGGTCGGTCTGGCAATGAGCCGCTCTTGACCTGTGAACCAAAGGATAAGGCCGGGCGCCGCGTATGCGGCGCCCGGCCTGTTTGTCCCTGTCCTGCTGTCATTACATGAACGATGCGCGGCATGGAAGGCCGCCCAGGTCACTGCCTGTGGAAGAACTCCGCCTCGAACTGGTCCTGGACCTCCCGCTGGATCTCATAATAGCGGTCGTTGATGGGCACCAGGTCGGGGATGAAGTTGCCGCCGGGCGCCAGGATCTCATAGTAGCTGCGGATATCGGCGCGGACCTGGTCCTCAGTCTGGCCCAGGCGGTCGAACTGCTTGTCGAAAATGGCCAGGCGGTAGACGATCTTGTCGCCCCACTGCGCCTTCATGGCCTTCAGGTCGTTGTTGGTCTGGACGGGCTGGAGGATGTCCATGCCCAGCTCCACGAAGTCGCCCACCAGAGGGGTGACGTAGCCGCAGGAGTGGAGCTCGAACTTGATGCCCTTGCTGTGCACATAGTCCACCAGGGGCTTCCAGAACTGGGGGAAGAACTCCCGCCACATATCCGGGCTCATGAAGGTGGCCCGGGCGGTGCCGTAGTCGTCATCAAAGATCATGATGTCCGGCTTGATGTACTGGGCGGCGCAGTCCACCACCGCCTTTTTGTACTCCAGCATGGCGGCGAAGAAGTCCTCCACCACCTCCGGGTCATCGTAGAAGGCGCACAGGGCGTCCTCGAACCCGATGAGGCAGTGCATCCGCTCAAAGGGGCCGGTCATGCTGCGCAGCTGGACCACCTGCTCGTCCCGGTCCACGCCGGCCAGGACCTCCTTGGCATATCCCTCCCAGTCAAAGGCCTTCACCTGCTCCGGGGTGGGGACGGCTTCGGCAAAGTCGGCCAGGTCGTCCAGCCGCTGGGTGCCCGGGGTGATGGTGGGCCCATCGATGGGGCTGGGGCATTCCGGCTCGGTCCAGCTGCACCCGAACCAGTCCAGGCCGATGACGGTGCCGTCGGGCTGCTTGTCTCCGCCTACGTTGCGCTCGCCTGGGGTAAAGACCATGGCGCAGTCCTCAAAGTGGACGAAGCGGTCCGTGGGCCGGCCCTCCAGCACGGCCCAGATGGTGTCCTTTTTTGCCATGACAGATTCCTCCTTTTGGCCCATTTCGCCGGGGAATGGGCATTTCATTTGGTTTGTGGATATTATATCGGGATCGTGAGCGCAGGGCCAGCACCAAATTGCTTCCACCTATACAAGCAAATGATTGTACCCCACAAGTACCGGCCCGCTGGAACAACAGCTTGCGTTCGACCGGGAAGTCTGCTATGCTGGACCTAATGGAGCGAGAAACGGGGGGACGCGATGTGAATTTTTTGTCCTGTGAGTATTTTGTGGCCATCTACCGGGCGGGGAGCATCCGCAAGGCGGCGGGGGAGCTGTTCATCTCCCAGCAGGCCCTCAGCGGGCAGCTCAACAAGCTGGAGCGGGAGCTGGGCATCCAGCTCATGCTGCGCACCACCCCGGTGGAGCTGACTGAGGCGGGGGAGCAGTTCCTCCTGGCCGCCACCCGCATCCTCTACATCCGGGACACCCTGCTGAAAAACCTGGAGCAGCGGCGCAGCCGCCAGTCGGAGCAGGTGCGCCTGGGCATCCTCAGCAGCGGCGCGCCCATCTGCTTTCCCGATTTTCTCTCCGGGTTCAAGGAGCGCAACCCCCAGTACCAGGTCCAGGTGGTGGAGCTGGACGAGCCCACCGGCGTCCTGCGGGAGCTGCCGCCGGAGGTCCCCCTGGCCATGGGGGCTTTCCCCGGCGGCGGCAAGCTGACCCATGTGCCGGTGATGGAAAGCGAACAGTTCACCGTCACCGTCCACGACAGGCTGCTGGAGCGCTTCTACGGCCCCGGCTGGCCCCAGGTGGCCCAGGAGCTGGCGGCAGAGGGCAACCTGCGCACCCTGAAGCTGTGCCCCTTCGTGCTCAAGCGGGCAGGCTCCTTTGTCCGCCAGCGGGAGGACCAGATGTTTTTCTACGCGGGCTTCAAGCCCCGCAGCGAGACGGAGACCGGACAGCTGCCGCTGGCGGTGGACATCTGCCGCCGGGGGGACGGGGCCCTCATCCTCCCCGCCCCAGTCGCCCAGGCCTGCTTCGGCGGCGGTAAGGACGACCTGGGGCTGAAAAGCTATCCCCTCCGCACCCAGGGGGAGCGGTGGCAGCTCACCGTGTGCTACCCCAGGGAGCGGACCCTCTCCCCGGCGGAGCAGGACTTCATCCAGGCCGCCGTGGAGTATTACAGGGACAAATAGCCGCCCTCAGTCTATCAGCACGCAGGCGGTGTAGGTGATGGTCTGTGGGCCGTAGTAGTAGGGCAGGCCGGAGTCCCGGCACACCTGGCTGACCACCAGGCCGTAGGCCTCCATGGAGGGGATGGCCAGCCGGGGAAAGCGGCAGGGCGCGCCGGGGTAGGTGCAGGTGGGACAGACGGTGCACGCCCCGGAGGACATGGGCAGGCAGTCGGGATGCTCCGGGCGCACCCGGTCCACAAAGGAGCGGAAGCGTTCCTTTTGCAGCCGCTCGGTGTCCATCATGGCCTCCACGTCAAAGTCATCCTCCATCTGCCCGGTGGACTGGAGCAGCACACCCCGGCGGTAGGCCGCCGCCCGCTCCGAGATCTCCTCCAGGGTGCCGCAGCCGGGCGGGCAGGTCCAGCAGCGGCCGTAGCTGCGGCAGCGGTCCGCCGCGCACATATCCCGCACCGCCGGGTCGAACCTCATGGCAGCCACATTGAGCGCTCCGGCGTGATCGAAGCCGCACTGGGCGGCCAGGTCCAAAAGTTCCTGGTCGGTCATGTCTCATCCCTCCTCCGGAAACAGCATGGCGTCCATGTAGGCCGTGTTGAAGGCGGCCAGGCCGGACAGCTCCAGATACTCCATATGGTCCCGCAGCCGGGCCAGGCGCTCCCGGGCCTCATGGGACACCAGCGCCGCCCGGGCCCCTTCCGCCGCGGCGTTGCCGATGGCCCGGGTGACCGGGAGCAGCTCTTTGGGGATCAGGCCGATGCGGGCGGCGCTCTCCGGCCGGATGTAGCTCCCGAAGCCGCCGGCCAGCAGCAGGCCGCCCACCTGGCCGCAGGGGATGCCGTAGGCGTCCAGAAGCACCTGGACCCCGGCGGCGATGGCCCCCTTGCCCAGCTGGAGCTTGCGTACGTCGGCCTGGGTGACATAGACCTCCTCCGTCAGGCGGAAGGCGGGCTCGTCGTCCTTCAAGAAGAGGTAGGGGAGGGCATCCTCCGGGATCTCCCCCTCGTCCTCGTCCACATCCAGCATCCGGCCCGTCTCGTCCACCGCGCCCAGCTCCAGCATGACGGCCACCGCGTCGATGAGCCCCGACCCGCAGATCCCCTTTGCCGGACCGTCCCCCAGCACAGAACAGGACAACGCCCCGTCCCGCCATTCCACCGACGAGATGGCGCCGGGGGCGGCGGTCATGCCGCAGGAGATCTGGGCCCCCTCAAAGGCGGGACCGGCGGCGGTGGAGCAGCACAGCAGCCTGTCGGCGCCCCCCAGGGCCATCTCCCCGTTGGTGCCCACGTCGATGAGCAATGTGGGCCGCTCTGCCCGGTCCATCTGGGCCCAGAGCAGGTCGGCGGTGATGTCGCCCCCCACATAGCCGGACACCGCCGGGGCGATATACACCGTCCCGTCAAAGGGCAGCTCCAATTCCCGGGCGTCGTGTTCCTCCCCGAACCGGGACAGGGGAGTGAAGGGGGCGGCGCCCAGACTATCCGGGGCCAGGCCGGCCAGCAGGTGGCACATGGTGGTGTTGGCGGCCACCGCCATGGCGTGCACCTCCGTCAGAGGCACGCCGGCATTTTGGCAGAGGGCCTCGATCATACGGGCCAGCTGGCCCCGGATGGCGGCGGTGAGGGCGGGGCGCTGCCCCTCCATGGATGCCCGGATCCGGGCGATCACATCCCCGCCATAGCTGCGCTGGGCGTTGCCCTCCCCCAGGGTGGCGGCGGTGCGGCCGGTGGACAGCTCCACCAGATGGCACACCACGGTGGTGGTGCCGATGTCGCAGGCGATGCCCCAGCCCGTCTGTTCCCCGTCCGGGGGACAGGGCAGAGGCCGGTCCGCCCCCTCCAGCTCCACGGCCAGAGGACCCTCTTCGCTCAGGCGAACGACCATCCCGTCCTCCGCCGCCGTGCGACAGGCCAGCACTGCCCGCTCCCCGTCCGGCGCAGATAAATAGACTGTGCATTTGCCGCAGGTCCCCCGGCCGCCGCAGGGGGCACGGACGGGCAGGCCCGCCTGGCGCAGCGCGTCCAGAAGGGTCTGTCCCGGCTGGACGGGGAGCTCCCGGGGGCCGGAAGGGGTGGATACCGTGATGGACATAGGGGCCGCCTCCTGTGATCGATAGTTGCTTTCATTATACTGGGTGGGAGGCAAAGCCGCAAGGGTGGAACGCTATGAATTTTTTCACCCTGGAAAAAACCGTCTTTACAACCGCCGCCGGCCATGGTACACTGGGAGCGCAAGTGGATATGCCAGCGCCGTGGCCCGCGGGGGGCCGTTTGACACCCCACGGGCTGAACAAGACAACCGGGTGGGATCCCCGGACGGTACCGCCGCTGTGTGCGGCTCAAGGTCCCCCATGGCGAAAGCCGGTCACTGGAGGCTTCTCTGGGAAGGCGGGGAGACCGGGGAGGACATGCGCTCCTCCCAGCCGCGAGCCAGAAGACCTACGGACGCTGGAGGAGCCGGACCCTGCGCAGTATGGGGCTCCGGCGGTCTTTGCGTGCGGGAAAACGGCCGCGGCGCCCTGTTAGGGGCGCCGCGGCTTTTTCGCGGAAAGAGAAAAAGGAGGACAAACACATGAAGAAAAACGGGAAACTCATCCTGGCCGCGGTGGTGGTGGTGGTGCTGATCGCCGTGTTCGCGGTGGTCTGGGCCGTCACCCGGCCTGCTACCACCCAGGGCAGCAAGACCATTACCGTGGAAGTGGTCCACAAGGACGGCAGCAGCAAGGACTTCACCTACCACACCGACGCGGAGTACCTGGGCGAGGTGCTGCTGGCCGAGGGCCTGGTGGAGGGCGACGAAGGCGAGTACGGCCTGATGATCACCACTGTGGATGGCGAGCAGGCCGTCTATGAGACCGACGGGGCCTACTGGGCCTTCTATGTGGGCGACGAGTACGCCAGCCTGGGCGTGGACCAGACCCCCATCGCCGACGGCGACTCCTTCTCCCTGGTGTACACCGTTGGCTAAGAGCGGGCGGCTGGCCCTCACCGTACGGGAGGTGGCCCTCTTTGGGGTGCTGGGCGGACTGACCTTCGCGGCCAAAGTCGCCATGGCGGCCCTGCCCAACATCGAGCCGGTGTCCCTGATGGTGATGCTATTTGCCGTCACCTTTGGGTCCAAGGCGGTCTTTCCCATCTACATCTATGTTCTGATGGAGTTTCTCCTCTACGGCTTCAACCTGTGGTCCATCAACTACCTGTACATCTGGGCCATCCTGGCCATAGCCGCCTGGCTGCTTCGGAGGATGACCCACCCCCTGGGCTGGGCCCTGCTGTCCGGCGTGTTCGGGCTGTTGTTCGGGACCCTATGCGCTCCGGTCTATCTGTTTACCGGGGGGTGGGGGGCCATGGTGAGCTGGTGGGTCAACGGCCTCTTCTTTGATATGCTCCACTGCGCCGGCAACTTCGTCATCGCCCTGGCGCTGTTCGTCCCTCTGCGCAGACTTATGGCGGCGCTCTGCCGCCAGATGGGCGGAACGCCCCGGTCATAACGGCAAAAACATCCCCCTCCGGCCGCAGGCCGGAGGGGGATGTTTATTTTAGTTCAGATGTGCTCCTCCAGCCAGGCCAGCACGTCGGCGTACACCTCGTCCTTGTTGCGCTCGTTGAGCATCTCATGCCGACCGCCGGGGTAGAGCTTGAGCTTCAGGTCCCGGGTGCCGTGCTTCTGGAAATAGCCGTACACCTTGCGTACCCCCTTGCCGTTGGTGCCCACCGGATCCTGGTCGCCGGAGAACAGGTAGACGGGGGTATTGGGGTCCATCCGGGACAGGGCCTTTTCGCTGGCGATGTACTGAAGTCCCCCCAGCATATCCCGGAACATGCCCACCGTGGGGGTGAAGGTGCAGAAGGGGTCGGCCAGGTACTGGTCCACCACCGCCTCGTCCCGGCTGATCCAGTCGGCGGTGGTGCGGGTGGGCTTGAACTGCTTGTTGTAGGCCCCCAGGGACAGGCTGTTCACCAGGGCACTGACGTAGTCCGGCCCCTTGACGCGGGCGATGAGGCTGGCCAGCAGCCTGCCCGCCCCCACCAGCAGGGCGCTCTCCTGCCCGGTGCCCGACAGGATGGCCCCGTCCACGGTGCCGGGGTAGCGGCACAGGTAGGTCCGGGTCAGGAAGGAGCCCATGGAGTGGCCCATCAGAAAGTAGGGCACGCCGGGGAACTGTTCCCCCATCCGCTGGCGGAGCTGACGGATGTCCTCCGTCACCGTCCACCAGCCGTTTTTCTCCCCAAAATAGCCGTACGCCCCGTCGGTGACGGTCTTGCCGTGGCCCAGGTGGTCCTCCCCGCACACGGCAAAGCCGTAACCGGCCAAAAACCGGGCAAAGGCGTCATACCGCCCGGCGTATTCGGCCACCCCGTGGACGATCTGGACCACCGCCCGGGGCCGGCCCTCATCGGGCAGCCACTGTCCGGCCCAGCAGGTGTGCCGGCCGTCGCTGGAGGGATAGGTGAACTCTTGGAAAACCGCCATTGCGATACCCCCTGTTGTCGTCTTTACAGGCTGCGCCCGATGCGGCGTGTCCTGTACAGACAGCATACTTCTTTTTGCTTCAAATAGCAATGGACAGCCGTGCGTTCCTGACAGAAAGCGAGGTCATGCCCGCCCGCCGTCATAATTGGAAGATGGTCCCCGTCTGGGACAGGTCGTAGTGCCCGGTCCGGGCCAGCTCCCGGCGGAACTGGGGGGAGGTGACGAAGTCCAGTACCGCCCGGAAGGCGCTCTCCTCCCGGCGCTGGGTGGGCAGCACCAGGTCGTACCACTCCAGCTGGAGGGGGATAAAGTCCACCCCATCCACCTGGCGGGCGGCGGCCTCCGCCCCGAAGCCATAGTCCGCCGGGCCGCCGGCCACGGCGGCGGCCACCGTCACGTGGCTGGTCCGCTCGTCGTCATAGCCCCGGATCTGCCGGGGGGACAGGCCCATGGCCTTGCGCTTTTCATCCACCAGCACCCGAACACCGCTGCCCCGCTCCCGGTTGACCATGGTCAGGTCGGTCCGTGCCAGGGCGGATATCCCCTCCACCCCCTTGGGGTTGCCCGCGGGAACATACAGCCCGGTGGTCCGGCCGAACAGGCGCACCGCCGTCACCTCGATGCCGGGCAGCAGCTTTTCGATGTAGGGCAGGTTGTAGGTGCCCGACTTCTCATCCCACAGATGGGCGGTGGCCAGGTCCACCTTGCCATGGTAGAGCATGGTCAGGCTGTTGTAGCTGCCCGCATGGGAGCGGAGGACCACCGCCCCGTTGCCCGCGCTGGCGGTGACGTGGTTGGCGATCAGGTCCAGGGAGCTGTCCTGTCCGCACAGGATGACTCCCGCCCGGCCCCCCTCCCGCAGAGGGGGCTTGGGGTCGGGCCGGGCCCGGACAGCCCCGGTCATCCCCTCCAGGGCGGCCCGGGGGATGCGCAGCTGCTTGCCGATCTTGGTGGAGGGCAGGTCCCCCCGCTTCACCAGCTCGTATACGGTGGTCTTTTTGACCTTCAAAAAGTCGGCCGCCTCCTGGGCGGTGAGCAGATCGTCAGCCATGGGGCACCCTCCTTCATTCCAGTTTGATCCAGTATATCACAGTTTCGTACAAAAGGGCAATGAAAGATTTGGTTGTGACCGCTGCGGGAAAACGGTGTATCACCTCCGAAAAAAATAGTTGAAAAGCGGATAAGACTTTATTATACTGTACGATATCAAACAAAAATATATAAAACAGAACAAAACAAAGGATAAGGAAGGAACGATCGATATGAAGCGCTTGCTTGCCCTGCTCATGGCTTTGACCATGACCTTTGCCCTGGCCGCCTGCTCCGGCGATAACGGCCAGAGCTCCCAGGAGCCCTCCGCCCCTGTGTCCGAGGCCCCTGCCTCCCAGGCCCCCTCCGAGCCCGCTCAGGATGAGACCACCGCGCTGGACGCCGCGGAGATCCAGGTGTTCATCGCCGCCTCCCTGGAGAACGCCTTCCAGGACATCATCGCCCTGTACAACGAGCGTCAGCCCAATGTCACCGTCACCTACTCCGCCGACTCCTCCGGCACCCTGCTCAGCCAGATCCAGGAGGGCTTTGAGTGCGATGTCTTCTTCTCCGCCGGCGCCCGGCAGACCGACGACCTGGAGGAGTCCGGCCTGGCCATCGAGGGCACCCGGGTAGATCTGCTGCAGAACAAGGTGGCCCTCATCACCTACAAGGGCTCCGGCACCACGGTGACCACCCTGTCTGAGATCGGCAACGCCTCCTCCGTGGCCCTGGCCGGGAGCTCCGTCCCCGTGGGCCAGTACACCCGCACCGCCCTCCAGGCCCTGGGCATCCTGGACGACAGCAAGGATGCCGCCGAGTTCAGCGCCCAGGAGGTGTCTGAGGCCCTGGGCGGGGTGGAGATCAATGAGACGGCCAACGTGTCCGCAACCCTGAACGCCGTGGCCGAGAGCTCCAACGAGGTGGGCACCGTCTATTACTCCGACGCCTACTCCCGCATCGACGATGTGGAGGTCATCGAGCTGGTGGACACCTCCCTCACCGGCAGCATCGTCTACCCCATGAGCCGGGTGGTCAACAGCGAGGCGGACGAGGCCCAGACCGCAGCAGCGGACGACTTCTACGCCTTCCTCCAGACCGACGAGGTCATGGCCATCTTTGAGAGCTACCTCTTTGTGAGCAATATGGAGTGAGGACCGATCCCCGCTCCCACAGATATGCAGTCCGCCGGGAAGGACCGTCAAAGGCCCTTCCCGGCGGATGCGCGCCCTGTTGCGACACTGCTTGAAACAGTAAGGAGGCGGATCGCGCCATGGAAGAGATCCTCGCCATTCTCCGAGATCTGGACTGGTCCCCCCTGTGGATCTCCCTGAAGACCGGGGCGGTGGCCACGGTATTGTGCTTTTTCCTGGGGGTGTGGGCCGCCCGGGGGGTGCTGAAGCTGGGGCCCAGGGCCCGGGCGGTGGTGGACGGCATCC
>JAHZFC010000024.1:0-9974 GCA_019421525.1 Clostridiales bacterium | reverse complement strand
TCCTCACCCTGCCTATGGTGCTGCCACCCACGGTGGCGGGCTTTTTCCTGCTGCTGCTCTTCTCCCTGCGCCGGCCCCTGGGGGGCTGGCTGTATGACGCCTTTGACATCAAGGTGGTGCAGACCTGGGCCGGGTGCGTCATCGCCGCCTCGGTGATCGCCTTCCCCCTGATGTACCGCAACGCCCGGGCCGCCTTTGAGCAGGTGGACGTGAACCTCATCTACGCCGGGCGCACCCTGGGCATGAGCGAGAGGGCCATCTTCTGGCGGGTGGTGGTCCCCGCCGCCGGGCCGGGGGTGGCCTCGGGCACCATCCTCACCTTCGCCCGGGCCCTGGGGGAGTACGGTGCCACCTCCATGCTGGCGGGCAACATCGCCGGCAAGACGGGCACCATCTCCCAGAAGATCGCCATGGTCATCCAGAACGGGGACTATGTCACCGCCGGCATCTGGGTGGCCATCATCATGGTGATCGCCTTTGTCATCGTGTTTGCCATGAACCTCATCTCCGGGAAAAAGATCAAAGATCAGAAGCGGTGGTGACGTCCCATGTCCCTGGAAGTGAACATCAAAAAGCGCCTGGGGAGCTTTACCCTGGATGTCTCCTTCTCCGCCGGGGACGGGGCGCTGGCCCTGCTGGGGGCCTCTGGCTGCGGCAAGTCCATGACATTGCGGTGCATCGCCGGCATCGAGCGGCCGGATGAGGGCCGCATCGTCCTGGGGGAGCGGGTGCTGTTCGACTCTGCCCGGAAGATCGACCTGCCCCCTCAGAAGCGGCGGGTGGGCCTGCTGTTCCAAAACTATGCCCTGTTCCCCACCATGACGGTGGAGCAGAACATTGCCGCCGGCCTTGCCAAAAAGGACCGGGGGCGGGTGGCGGAGTATGTCCGCCGGTTCCACCTGGAGGGGCTGGAGGGCCGTCTGCCCGGCCAGCTGTCCGGCGGGCAGCAGCAGCGGGTGGCCCTGGCCCGGATGCTCATCACCGAGCCCGACATGCTCATGCTGGACGAGCCCTTCTCCGCCCTGGACGCCCACCTTCGCTGGGAGCTGGAGCAGGAGGTGCTCGCCGTCATCCGCTCCTTCGGAGGGCCCACCCTGCTGGTCAGCCATGACCGGGATGAGGTATACCGGGTGGCCCAGTCCATCGCCGTCTACGGCCACGGGACGATCGACCGGATCGGCGATAAGTGGGACCTGTTCCGGGACCCCCAGACCGCCGTCACCGCCCGGCTCACCGGATGCAAGAACATCGCCTCCGCCCGGTGGGAGGGGGGCAGGGTGGAGATCCCCGGCTGGGGGCTCACTCTCACCGCCCCGGACCCAGGCAGGGAGGTGAACTGCGTGGGCCTGCGGGCCCACTACCTCAAAGGGGCGGACCGGCCGGGGGAGAACGTGTTCCGCTACCAGGTGGAGGCCGCCATCGAGGACACCTTCTCCATGATCCTCATGATCCGCCCGGCGGACCAGCCCCAGGCCACCCCCATCCGGTGGGAGCTGTCCAAGCCGGATCACGCCGCCCTGCCAGCCGGGGATCTGGTCTGCATCCCGCCGGAGGCCCTGCTCCCCCTGTGGGAGTAAAACGACCTGTCTATCGCGCCCTGGACCGCGAACTCTTGCGGTCCAGGGCGCCGTATTTTCTCCTCCGCTCCATACCAGACAGAGAGAGGAACCGGATGTGCTTGTGAAAAAGTTGTACAGCATCACGGATTTACACCAGACAACGGCGCTGGTATAATGTTTATCGGCAGCCTGCCCGGCGCTGCGGCGGCTGCCTGTGAGATACATCGTGAAAAACTGGAACAACTTGGGAGAGGGAAAGAGCATGAAAACACTGACGACCTTTGTATACGCTGTGCTGGCCGGGGCGGCCATCGCCATCGGCGGCGTGGCCTTTCTGTCCTGTGAGGACCGGGTGGTGGGCGCTATCTTTTTCTGCGTGGGCCTGTTCACCGTGTGCACCTTTGGGCTGAACCTGTTCACCGGCAAGGTGTGCTACCTCTTTGACAATCCCCCGTCCTACCTGCTCTTCCTGCTGGTGGTTTGGGTGGGCAACCTGGCCGGGGCCGCCCTGGTGGGGTATGGGGTGCGAACCACCCGCATCGCCTCCATCGCGGAGAAGGCCGCCGGGCTGTGCCAGACCAAGCTGGATGACGGCCTGTGGTCCATCTTCCTGCTGGCGGTATTCTGCAATGTGCTCATCTTCATCGCCGTGGACGGGTTCAAGAACGACCCCCACCAGCTGGGCAAATACCTGGGGCTGTTTCTGGGGGTGGTGGTGTTCATCCTGTGCGGGTTTGAGCACTGCGTAGCCAATATGTTCTACTTTTCCGTGGCCAACGCCTGGAGCGGCAAGACGGTGCTCTATCTGCTGGTGATGACCCTGGGCAACTCCTGCGGCGGGCTCATCCTCCCCCTGTGCCGGAAGCTGAAGGACCGCGCGGAAAAGGTGACCGTCTAATACATATCATTCTAAAAAGAGGGCTCCCCTGCAGGCAACAGGGGAGCCCTCTTGGACTCTCTGATATGTACGTTGCATCAATACTGGCCCACCCAATGGGACAGCAGCGCCGCCGGCACCATCCACAGCGCCATGAACACCAGGAAATTCACCGCCGTCAGGGAGGACACCGCCCCCACATAGGTCAGGTAGAAGGTCAGCGCCACGCCCAGCACGCTGCCGGCCAAACTCACCGCCGCGCCCCACCGGGCCGCGGAGCGCAGCCTCCGGCCGCCCACCACCGCATCGCAGTAGGGGGCCAGTCCCTCCCGGCTGAGCAGGGCCACCGGGCGGCTGTCGTGGTCCTGCTCCCGGCCGGACAGCTCCAGGCGGCGGTCCACCGGGGGAAATTCCATCTTGTCCACCGGCAGCTTGAACTTCTGCCCCAGCAGGGCGGGGATGAGGTTGGGGTCCCGGGTGGCCAGGATGGGGGATACCTTGGCCCGCATCAGGGCGGACAGGCAGGGGTTCACCGACGAGCTCAGGGCGTAGTGCAGGGCGAAGATGCCCGCCAGCTGCCCGTCGATGGCGCAGAAGATGGCGTGCTTCACGTTGAGCCCCTGGGGCAGGTCCACGTCCATCAGGTGCATGAAGGCGGCGGTGCCCACAAACACCTCCTGGTTGCGGATGGCCCCGGTGACCCCGCCCTCGTGGAAGCGGACGGCGGAGGCCTCCCGGTAAAAGGACCCCTGGGACCGGAGCAGGTCGTGGAAGGGCCTGGTCAGGCCGCAGTCCAGCACCCGCAGGAGGGTGGCGGTGTAGGCCACCACCTTTTCGTTGGGGAAGTCGCCGAACACCCGCACCCCGGACACCCGGACCGCCCCGGTGGGGAACAGGTCGCCGTCGGTCATGAGGATGCCTCCCTCCCGGCAGCGGGATATCCCGGCCCAGCCAGCCAGCGCCGCGCCGCTGCCGAACAGCCGCCGGGCCAGCTTCCGGTAGGGGATGGCATACACCAGGGGGGCGGCCCAGGGCGAGGCGGCGGTGAGGGTGGCCGAGGCGGTCCACAAAAAGGTCCAGCCGCTGCCCTGCTGGGCGGCGGACAGGCCAGCGCACACCAGGCAGGCCAGCAGCAGCACCGGGGCGGCCACGGCATAGGCCCGCCGGACCCCGTCCTCAGTCTGGGCCTGGCTGCCAAAGCCCACCTGGGTGCCCGACCACTTGGCGTAGGCCGGACGACCGGACCACTTTTTCTCGTCCAGCGTCACCACATAGGGCTCCCTGGCCTGGGCCGCCGCCCGGCAGGACAGCCGGTCCCCCTCCCGGTGGGCGTGCTCCCCCCACAGGGTGAACAGCAGCCCGAAGGCGGTGACGGCGCAGCAGGGCAGCCCCTCCCGGTAGTGGGTAAACAGCAGGGCCAGGGCGTCAGCCAGGGTGAAGAGAAAGGCCATGGCGGGCAGGGTCTCCAGCGAGGGCCGCAGCAGGCACAGGGACGCCAGCCCCCGACCCACCACGTCGATACACAGCAGCCCCGCGGCCAGCAGCAGCCCGGCCAGCAGGGCCAGGCGCAGGTCCCCCATGGGTACCTGGCCCAGGTCGGCGCTCCAGTCCAGCAGGGCGGGGATGTCCACCGACACAACGGCGCAGGCCAGCGAGCACAGCAGGGCCAGCACCAGGCGGATGCGCCGGGCGGAGGTGCCCCGGGCAAACCGGGCGGCCAGATCGGCGGGGGCGGTGTCCGGCGGGGCAGGGCGGGCGGGACGGACCCGGCGGGCGGGGCGGGGCTCCGGCTCCTCCTCCTGGACCTCCTCCCGGTCCACGCCGGGGATGTACCGCTCCGCCTTTACCGTCTCCTCGTCCGGCTCCGCCTGGTCATACATATGGTCGGCATAGTGGTCGGCCCTGCGGATCAGGGTGTGGAACCGGGCGGCCAGGCCGTGGAAAGGGCTGACCGGCTCGATCTCCACGATGCCGTCATCCTCCTCCCGGTCCTCCCCATCGTCCTCCGGCTGCTCCTCCTGCGGCTCCGGCCGGGGCGGCTGCTTGGGGCGGCCGGGGCGCTGGGGCCCGGGCTCCGGCCGCCGGTCCTCCCGGCCGGGGAACTCCACCACCTTGGGCTTGCCGTATTTTCCTGAGCCGTATTCGGCCAGGATGTCGTCCACGGAATATTCCTGCTTGTCTTTTGGGTCCTTGTGGTCTGCCATGGTCTTCTCCTTTCCCTTGCGGGAAGCATGTGGGGCAAGGGCTGGACCCTTGACCGTTTCAAGGACTGCGCCCTTGAGATCCTAAATCAAAGGTTTTGCCTTTGAGAATGTTTTTCCCGACCCCATTTCTTTTGACGGCGCCGTTGGCCTCCCCCTGGACGGGGGAGGTGGCTGGGGTAAGTTTCTTCTTCCTCCTGGCCCGCCGGAGTTGGCCTCCCCCTGGACGGGGGAGGTGGCCACGCAGCGGCCGGAGGGGGTGGCCCCCTGACAAGGGCGAGGCCCTTGCAACCACATGAGGCCCAGCCGGGCCTCCGGCCCCTGCAAGGTTTCGCCTTGCGGCGAGTTCCTTTTTGCCCGCGCAAAAAGGAACCAAAAACGCGCCGGGGGTTGGGCGCGGAAGAACTTCAAGCGCCAAGGACGCGCTTTCGTTCAAAGCGCCTGCACCCCCGGACCCCCGTTTTTACCGGGGCCCAGGATAGGATGCCATGCCGTATCCCATCCGGCGCTGAGGTAACTAGGACTGTCCGGCACCCCTGCGCCGCTGCCGCTGATGCACGGCGGGACAGAACTGCCTGCGGCCCTCGATGGTGCGCCTGGCGGGGGATGGGTCACGGCTCGTCCGCAGGTCCCCGCCAGGCGGGGTCATCGGTGATGCCCAGCAGGTAGTCGGATGAGACCTTATAGTAGTCGCACAAGATCAGCAGCTTATCCAGGGTGGTCCCGGTCTTTCCCTTCTCCATGTCGCTGATCTGCGTATGGGTTACACCCAATATCTCTGCCGCTTTTTCCTGCGACAGCTTTGCGTTTTTCCGCAGGGTGTACAGCTTTGCGCCGAAGGCGGCCTTATCGAATGGAAGCATGGCAAATTCTCCTTGATTTTGCAGATAATATCATAGGGGGAAATTGATATGTCCGGTTTTATGGCAAAACTGGCAATGGTTGAGACGGAGCGCCTCCTCCCGCCCAGGAACAGGGAACAGCGGGAGGCGGATCATCGGCGGAACCAGTTGGAGCGGAAACTAGAGGAAACCATGGGCTCCAGCTTTTTGAATGAGTACATCGACGCCTTTTATAGCAGCACCGCCTGGGAGGTGACCGCTGACTTCCGGGCTGGGCTCCGGTTCGGCCTGCGTTTAGCCATGGAGGCCATGGCAGAGGAATAAGGTCGATGTTCTATCCCGCTAGGCGCTGTCCGGTAGACGGCCCGCACCAAAACACAGTACCATGGAGCGGCGAGCGGAAAGCGGCGCTTTCGTGCGTCCTGATCTTGCGCGCCGGACGATGAATGGGACGCACCGAAGGGCCAGAAAGCGCTTTTCTTTGGCGGTCCGACACCGTTTCTTTTGGCGCTGTCAAAAGAAATGGGGTCGGGAAAATACGTTCCCCAAAGGCGACAGCCTTTGCCCCCCTCAGTCCGCCTGTCGGCGGACAGCTCCCCCGCCAGGGGGGAGCCGGGGAGGGGCGGCCCGCCAGGGCCTTGCCAAATCGCAGGGGCATATGCCCCTGCTCACAGGTGCAGCTGAAAGCCGCCAAACTCCAAGATCCCCTGTCCGTGGGCCAGCCGCCCCTCCCGCTCCAGCCCCTCCAGGGCTTCCAGCACCTGCCCGGCCAGGGCAGGGGACACGTCCAGGCTGTGGTGGCCCGGCCGGATAGCCCGGATGGGCAGGGAGCTTACCCGCCGGACGGAGCTCAGGAAGGCAGCCGGGTCGGTGGTGGGGTAGAACAAATCCAGCTTGCCCTGGTAGAGCAGGTCCCCGGAGTAGAGGACGCCTCGCTCCTCCTCCCAGTAACACAGGTGCCCCGGGGAGTGGCCCGGGGTGTGCAGGGCGGTGACCACCCGGCCCCCCAGGTCGATGGCCTGGCCGTCGGACAGGGCGGCGGTGGCGCCGCCGCTGTAAAGGACATATCCCTCCGGGTCGAAGTCCGGGGGAAGCTCGTGGGGCGGCCTTGTCAAATTTGATTTTACCACAAAAAGGGGCAGAGGGAAAGAGCCGGACAGCCATTCGGCCTCCAGCCCGTGGACCAACTTTTCCCCAAAGCCCCCCAGCCCGCCGATATGGTCCCAGTGGGCGTGGGTGAGGGCGGCGGCCACCGGCAGGGCGGTGAGAGCCCCCACCACCGGGGCCAGGGGGGCTACCCCCAGCCCGGTGTCGATCACCAGGGCCCGGTCCCGGCCCAGCAGGAGGTAGCAGTGGGTGTGCTCCCAGTGGCGGTATTCGCTGATGGCATAGGTGTCGCCGTCCAGCCGCTCCACCGTGAACCAATCGGACATGGGCTACCCCACCTTCTCCCCGATGTACATGATGTGCTCGGCCCAGCTCAAAAGCTCGGGCAGCTCCAGATACCGCTTGGCCAGTTCCACCCACGCCTGGAGTTCCGCTGGTTCCCGTTCCAGAAGCTGTTTCTTGTTGGGGGCCAGAAAACCCTCCTGGGAGAACAGGTGGAGCTTGTCCAGGGGGAACTGCTCCATGAAGGGCAGGATGCTCCGAATGTGGTGAAAATAGACCGAGGAAAAGCCCGGGCCGATATAATCCTCCCCGCTTGCCACGTTCTCAATCAGATGCCGGCAGGCGGGGTTCTCCATGTCCTGACAGAGATGGCCGCCGTTTTGCAGGTCGTAGATGATGCCGGAAAAGGCCTGGATGAAGGACACATACAGCTTGCCGCCGGGCTTCAGGTGGCCCAGAGCGATGTTCACCGCCTGGATTTGGTCGGCCTTGTCCTGCAAATGATACAGGGGCCCCATGAGGAACACATCGTCGAACTGGCCCAGGTTCAGCTGGTCCAGCTCCAGGCAGTTGACGGCGTGGGCGGCGATGGACACCCCCGCCTCCGCCGCCTTTGCCTTTGCCAGGGCCACGTTGCCCTCGCTCAGGTCCGCCAGGGTGACAGCGCACCCCTTTTGGGCGTAGTGGATGGAGTACCGCCCGGGTCCGCCGCCGATGTCCAGGATGGACTGGCGGGGCCGGATGTACCGGTCCATCATATAGGTGGTCAACTCAAACTCAAAGGGGTTGGCGTCCAGGCGGTCCCACTCCAGCTCCGGGGCGCTGTCATAGTAGTGCCGGACGGTGTCGATGGTACTGTGGTCCATGGGGGTGCCTCCTTTGCTTCGCTGTTTTTTGGGGCCCGCAAGCCGTTGCGGGCCGAAAATTTATGATTCGTCCGCCTTGTAGTTGCCCAGGATGCGCAGGGTGGCGGCGCACTGGCTCATCTCCCGGAGGATGCTGTCCATGCCGTAGGCGGCCAGGTCGCCGGTGAAGTCCACAAAAAAGCGGTATTCCCAGCTGCGCCCGGGGATGGGGCGGGACTCCAGCTTCATCATATTCAGCCCGCCGGTGGCGAACACGGTCATGATGCGGTGGAGGGTGCCGCTCTCGTGGGCCAGGGTGAACATGGCGCTGATCTTGTTGCGGCCCTCCCGCAGTTCGGGCAGGGGGGAGACCACCACGAACCGGGTGAAGTTCTCCCGGTTGGTGTTGACCCCTTCGGCCAGCACCTCCAGCCCGTAGAGCCCTGCGGCGTGGCGGGAGCCGATGGCGGCCAGGGAGGGGTCTGCGCTGTCCGCCACCCATTTGGCGGCGGCGGCGGTGTTGAGCATCACCTTGCGCTGCCAGCCGGGGTGGTCCTTCAGGTAGTCCTCGCACTGGAACAGCCCCTGCTCGTGGGAGCACACCAGGCGGATGGTGTCCAGGCTGGCTCCCTTGGGGGCCATGAGGCAGTGCTCCACCCGGATGACCTGCTCCCCCACGATGTAGGCCCCGTATTTGGCCAGCAGGTCGTACACCTGGTTGATGGACCCGGTGGAGCTGTTCTCGATGGGCAGCACACCGTAGTCCGCCCGCCCGTCCCGGAGGGCCACGAAGATGTCCTCCCAGGTGACGGTGTTGGCCCGGTCGCAGTCAGGGCCGAAGAAGCGGACCGCGGCCTCCTCGGCGTAGGCCCCCGGCTCCCCCTGGTAGAGCACCCGGGGGTCGCTGGGGGGCACCCGGCAGGCAGCCCAGGCCGCCCGGTGGCCCTCGATCCAGCGGTCATCCGCCATCAGCGCCTGCTGCTGGCGGCGGGACAGGGCCATGATCGTCTCGAACAATGTGGTGATGTCCGCCCGGAGGTCATCCCCCACCAGGGCGGCCTTGGCGGCCAGCACCTGCTTTTCCCGGGCGGCGTCCAGCACAGGCAGGCCGTGGGCGGCCTTGTACTCCCCCACCTGCTCGGTCACCGCCATGCGCTGGCAGAACAGCTGGGCGATCTGGCGGTCGATGTTGTCGATCTGGGTGCGCAGGCTCTGAAGGTCTTCCATCATCGGTACAGCTCCTTATCTCTGACATAGGCCAGGGCGTTTTGCCGGATGCCCTCGATCTCTTCGGCGGTGAGGGCCCGCTTGACCCTGGCGGGAGAGCCCAGCACCATGGACCCATCGGGCACCACCGTGCCCTTGGTCACCAGTGCCCCGGCCCCCACGATGCAGTCCCGGCCGATCACCGCGTCGTCCAGCACGATGGCGCCCATGCCGATGAGGCAGTTGTCCCCCACGGTACAGCTGTGGAGGATGGCGTTGTGGCCCACGGTGACGCCGCTGCCCACCTGGAGGGGGTGGCCGTAGCTGGTGTGGAGGGTGCAGTTGTCCTGGATGTTGGTGTTTTCGCCGATGGCGATGGGGGCCTCATCCCCCCGGATGACGGCATTATACCACACCGAGCAGCCGGAGCCCATGGTCACGTCGCCGCTGACCCGGGCGCCGGGGAGGAGGATCACGTCCTCGTCGGTCTGGCGCAGTGTTTTGTAGTCCATGCGGATCGCTCCTTTTTTGAAGATCGCAGGGGCACCGGCCCCTGCATCCAGTTGAGGGCATTCCCGCCCTCCGGGGGGTGACTTTCTGAACGATCAGAAAGTCGCCAAAGGCCAAAGGCTGTGCCTTTGGGGGCTCTTTTTCCCGACCCCATTTCTTTTGACAGCGCCAGCCGTCACGCTGCGCCTGTTCGCGACGCCCGGCTTCCCTCCGACTCGGGCTTGAAACAGGACAGCTGCGCTGTCCTTGGTTTCTCGCCCTCGCTGCGGTCCATCCGGGCTGCTCACAACGGCTTAGCGCTTGGCAAAGAAACGGTGTCGGACCGCCAAAGAAAAGCGCTTTCTGGCCCTTCGGTGCGTTCTTCTATGGCCCGGCGCATAAAGTCAGGATACTCCCTACCCCATGCACCATTGCCATTGATGCCGACAAAGGCGGCACCCTCAGCGGTCCACGGCAGAGCGCCTGGCCAGGATGGCCTGTCGGCAGCAGGCGTGTCCCGTGGGCCTGGCACGTTACCACGACCGCCAGGAGAGCGGCAGCGAAAA
>JAHZFC010000232.1:1037-2573 GCA_019421525.1 Clostridiales bacterium | reverse complement strand
CACCCTTCACATCTGCTGGGGCGCTCAGGCGGGGCTGTACTACCACTACGGCATCGAAAAGCACACCCTGCCCAAAAAGCTCTTCGGCGTATTTCCCCATACCATCGTAAAGAAGCAGTCTCCCCTGTTCCGGGGGTTCGACGACGTGTTCTACGCCCCCCACTCCCGCTATACTGAGGTGCACCTGGATGACGTGCTGGCCCGGCCGGAGCTGGAGCTGCTGGCCGTGTCCGACGAGGCGGGGCTGTTCGGGGTGAAGAGCGCGGACAACCGCCGCTTCTTCATCATGGGCCACCCGGAGTATGACCCAGACACCCTGGCCCGGGAGTACTTTCGGGACGTGGACCGGGGGCTGGACATCGCCGTGCCCGCCCACTATTTCCCCAACGATGACCCCAGCCAGCCCCCGGTGGTCAACTGGCGGTCCTCCGGTCAGCTGCTGTACACCAACTGGCTCAATTACTACGTCTACCAGACCACGCCTTACGACCTGAGGAAGATCTCGGAAGAGAGCTGAAGCTCCAGCCCTCTCCCTCCGTTGGACATCAAAAAGGCCGTGCCGCAGGACTTGCATCCTGCGGCACGGCCTTTTTCTCTTTTTACGGCTTCACGATCAGGTTGACCAGTCTGCCGGGCACCACGATGGACTTGACCAGCGTCATGCCGTCGGTGAACTTCTGTACCTTGGGCTCAGCCTGGGCTGCAGCCACGATGGCGTCGTTGTCCGCGTCCGCGTCCACCACGATGTTGGCCCGGACCTTGCCGTTGACCTGGATAGCCATCTGGATCTGGCTGGCCACGGTCTTGCTCTCATCATACTCCGGCCAGCGCTGCTGGCAGGCAAAGCCCAGCTGGGCATAGAAGCCCAGCATCTCCCACAGCTCCTCCACCATATGGGGGGCAAAGGGGGACAGCAGCAGCAGCAGGGTCTTCATGTCGCCCTTGGAGCAGCCGTTCTTCTGCAGCTCGCCCACCAACGTCATCATGGCGGCGATGGCGGTGTTGAACTTCATGGCCTCGATGTCGTCGGCCACCTTCCTGATGCACTTGTGGAGGGCGGGTTCGTTGGCCGGGGTGTGGTCCAGGCTGTCCGAGCAGCTCTCGGCCAGGTTCCACACCTTGTCCAGGAAACGCTTGCACCCCTTCACCGCGTTGGTCTGCCAGGGGGCAGCCTTCTCAAAGTCGCCCAGGAACATGATATACAGCCGCAGGGTGTCCGCGCCGAACTCCTTCACCACATCGTCGGGGTTGACCACGTTGCCCAGGGACTTGGACATCTTCACGATGGGGTGGTCGGCCATCTCGCCGTACTTCTCCCGGAGGTAGGCCCGGGCCCCCTCCTCCCCGCCGTGCTCGGCCATGAGCTTCTTCTTGTCCTCGTCGGTCTGGTTGTCGAAGCTGTGGGGATTGAGACCCAAGATCATGCCGTGGCTGGTGCGCTTCTGATCGGGCTCCTTGGTGGGCACCACACCGATGTCATAGAGGCACTTGTGCCAGAACCGGGAGTAGAGCAGATGGAGGGTTGTGTGCTCCATA
>JAHZFC010000232.1:0-1027 GCA_019421525.1 Clostridiales bacterium | reverse complement strand
GCCTCCTTGGGGGCCAAAGCCTTGTCATTGTGGGGGTCCAGATACCGCAGGAAGTACCAGCTGGACCCGGCCCACTGGGGCATGGTGTCCGTCTCCCGCCGGGCGGGCCCGCCGCAGCAGGGGCAGGTGGTGTTCACCCAGTCGGTCATCTTGCTGAGGGGGGACTCCCCGTCGTCGGTGGGCTCGTAGGATTCCACGTCGGGCAGCAACAGGGGCAGCTGGTCCTCGCTCAAAGGCTGCCAGCCGCACTTGTCGCACCACACCATGGGGATGGGCTCGCCCCAGTACCGCTGGCGGGAGAACACCCAGTCCCGGAGCTTGTAGTTGACCTTGGCCTGGCCGATGCCCTTGTCCTCCAGCCACTTGGTGATGACGGGGATGGCGTCCTTGACGGTCAGGCCGTTCAAGAAGTCGGAGTTGACCAGGATGCCCGTCTCGTCCTTGGCGGTGAAGGCGGCCTTCTGCACGTCCTCGCCGCCGGACACCACCTCGATGATCTCGCAGCCGAACTTCTTGGCAAACTCCCAGTCCCGGTCGTCGTGGGCGGGGACGGCCATGATGGCTCCGGTGCCGTAGGTGGCCAGGACGTAGTCGGAGATGAAGATGGGGATCTCCTTGCCGTTGACCGGGTTGACGCCGCGCACCCCGTCCAGGCACACGCCGGTCTTTTCCTTGTTGAGCTCCGTGCGCTCCAAATCGGACTTGGAGGCGGCGGCGGCCTGGTAGGCGGTGACCTCATCGGTGTTGGCGATGAGCCCGGCCTCCAGCCATTTTTTGATGAGGGCGTGCTCGGGGGACAGCACCATATAGGTGGCGCCGAAGAGGGTGTCCGGCCGGGTGGTGTACACTACGATGTCGTCCCCGGTGGTGGCCTTGAAGGTGACCTCCGCGCCGGTGGACCGTCCGATCCAGTTCTTCTGCTGGATCTTCACCCGCTCGATATAGTCCAGGTCATCCAGGTCATCGATGAGCCGCTGGGCGTACTCGGTGATCTTCAGCATCCACTGGCTCTTCTCCTTGCGGATGA
>JAHZFC010000231.1 GCA_019421525.1 Clostridiales bacterium | reverse complement strand
GAACGAGGTCTACCCCGGTGAGAGCCGCTATATCCTGGACGCCTTCCACATCTACAAGGGCCACGGCGAGTGGTTTGATCTGCTCCACTACCCCATCTCACGGGAGACCTTCTCCTACGGCGGAGAGGATGAGGAGCACAACGGCTTCGAGATCACCGACCAGTGCGTCGGCTGCGGGAAATGCGCGGAGGTCTGCCCCCAGCAGTGCATCACCCCCGGCACGCCCTACCACATCAGCTGGGAGCACTGCCTCCAGTGCGGCCGCTGCGTGGAGCACTGCCCGGCGGACGCCATCCGCCGCCTGCACCCGTAAGCATCATGGAACTGCTACAAGAAATCTTCACTCTGTATGCGGAGCGGGCGGACTGGTTCGCCGAGCTGCTGCTGGCCCACATCGGCCTGGCCTTGGCGGCCATCGCCATGGCCGGGACACTGGGCCTGCTGATCGGCGTGGGCATCGCCCAGTGTCCCAGGATCGCCCCGCCGGTGATGGGGGTGTGCAATGTACTCTATACCATCCCCGCCATCTCCCTCCTGGGCATTCTGATTCCCTTCAGCGGGATCGGCAACGAGACCGCCGTCATCGCCCTGACCATCTACGGCATCATGCCGATGGTCCGCAACACCTATGTGGGCCTCACCTCCCTGGACCCGGACATCCTGGAGGCAGCCAAGGGCATGGGCAGTACCCAGCTGCAGAGCCTACTCCGGGTGAAGCTGCCCATGGCCGCCGGGGTCATCCTGGCGGGGGTGCGGAACATGGTGGTCATGACCATCTCCGTGGCCGGCATCGCCTCCTTCGTGGGGGCGGGAGGTCTGGGGGTGGCCATCTACCGGGGCATCACCATCTACAACCCGGTCATGACAGCGGCAGGCAGCATCCTGATCGCCCTGCTGGCCATCGTCTGCGACCTGGCGCTGGGGGCGCTGGAGCGCTATTTCAAAAAGAGAGGATCCTGAACCATGAAAATTTTCAAACGGCTGCTCTCCGCCGGGCTGGCCCTGGCCATGACGCTGACCCTGGCCGCCTGCGGCACCACTTCTGGTGAGAACGCCGGCCAGGACACCGCCTCCAGCGAGCCGGTGCGCATCGCCACAAAACCCATGACCGAGCAGTACATCCTGGGGGAGATGCTGGGCCTTCTCATTGAGCAGGCCGGCTACGACGTGGAGATCACCAAGGGTGTAGGCGGCGGCACCAGCAACATCCAGCCCGCCATGGAGGCAGGGGAGTTTGACCTGTACCCGGAGCACACCTCCAGCGGCTGGGTGCTGGTGCTGGACCACCAGGCCGAGGGCGTGGACGATGAAGAGATGTTCGCCCAGCTCCAGCAGGAATATCAGGAGAAGTTCGGCATGACCTGGGTGGGCATGTACGGCTTCAACAACACCTTCACCATCGCCGTTCGGGGCGACACCGCGGAGCAGTACGGCCTGGAGACCACCAGCGACCTGGCCGCCGTGGCCGGGGAGCTGACCTTCGGCGGCAACCCGGACTACATCGAGCGGGAGGACGGCTTCGGCGCCCTGTGTCAGACCTACGGCCTGGAGTTCGGCGACGTGGTGGACATCGACATCGGCCTGAAGTGTCAGGCCCTGGCCAGCGGCGACATCGACGTGACCAACGCCTTCACCACCGACGCCCAGCTGGCAAACCCCGACACAGACCTGGTGACCCTGGCGGACGACAAGCACCTGCAGGTGAACTACTTCTGCTCCACCGTGGTGCGGCAGGACGCCCTGGAGAAATTCCCCGGCCTGGAGGACGTGCTGCTGCAGATGGACGGCATTCTCACCGATCAGGAGATGGCCTCCCTGAACTACCAGGTGGAGGTGGAGGGCCTGGACGAGCAGGACGTAGCCCGGGACTTCCTGACCCAGAAGGGCCTGCTGGAGGCGTGACATGGCAGAGCCCATCATCCGGTTTGAGGCCGTTTCCAAGTCCTATGGAGGACAGCCGGTTTTAAAGAACTTCTCCCTGGACGTGCTGCCCGGAGAGTTCCTGACCATCATCGGCCGGTCCGGCTGCGGCAAGACCACGGCGCTGAAGCTGGTCAACGGCCTCATCACGCCGGACGCGGGCCGGGTCCTGGTGCAGGGGGAGGACGTGGCTAAGACGGACCCGGTGGCACTGCGCCGCCGCATCGGCTACGCCATCCAGAGCGTGGGCCTGTTCCCCCACATGACGGTGGAGAAGAACATCGCCTATGTGCCCGCCATTTCCCATCTGGAGGGGTGGAAGGGCCCAGCGCGGCGGGAGCGGGTGAGCGCCCTGCTGCGGCAGGTGGGGCTGGACCCGGCCCTGGCGGACCGGTATCCCCGGGCCCTCTCCGGCGGCCAGCGCCAGCGGGTGGGCATTGCCCGGGCACTGGCGGCGGGGCCGGAGATCCTGCTGATGGACGAGCCCTTCGGCGCGGTGGACGAGATCACCCGGGGCCAGCTGCAGGAGGAGATCCTTCGGATCCACCGGGAGAGCGGCATCACCATCCTGTTCGTGACCCACGACATCGCCGAGGCTCTGAAGCTGGGCACCCGCACCCTGGTCATGGACGGGGGCACGGTGCAGCAGTGCGACAGGCCGGAGGAGCTCCTGTGCCATCC
>JAHZFC010000230.1 GCA_019421525.1 Clostridiales bacterium | reverse complement strand
CTTCGTGGCGTACTCCTGGGCGATGTTGGCGCAGCCCCCCAGCACCCGCTGGCAGGAGGCGGCCTGCTCCCGGGCGGAGCCGTCTCCGGGCTTCAGGGCCATCACCAAGGAGCCCAGGCCGGTGCGGACGGGGTCGAAGCCAGCCATGGCCTCAGTCACCTGGGGGCCAGCGGGATCTTGGCGGCGCAGCAGCTCCAGCTCTTTTACCGCCTTGGCCCGGGGCACATACTGGGGGTCCTTCCGGCTCAGAGCGAACTCGGACAGCCGCAGGGGGTTGGAGCGGTAGGAGGAGGTCTCACCAGAGGGGATGAGCTCGTCAGTGGTGGTCACCGGGTCGTAGATGGCGGCGCACACAGTGAGCAGCAGATCCTCCGGCAGGGCGATCTGCTCCGGCCAGTCGGCGATGTTGGGGCCAAATACCAGCTCCTGGTCCGGGTCGGGCCTGCCCACGCCGTAATAGACCCGGGACCGGTAGGCGGAGTCGTCATAGGCCCACTGTTCGTCAGGCCGGTCGGCGGGCACGTCGGGCAGCTCGTCGGCGGCGGTGAGTATACCACCCATTTTTGCCGTGGCAGCGATGGACCGGGCATCCATCAGCGCCACATAGGACACCTGGCCGTCTCCCGGCTTGGAGCCCTCCCGGTTGGGGAAGTTCCGGGTGGAGTGACGGATGGAGAAGCCTCCGTTGGCGGGCACATCCCCGGCGCCGAAGCAGGGGCCGCAGAAGCAGGAGCGGATGGAAGCCCCGGCGGACATAAGCTTGGAGATGTAGCCCTGCTTGGTCAGCTCCAGCATGATGGGCATGGAGCCGGGGTAGCAGGACAGCCAGAAAGCGTCGGAGCCCACATGGGCGTCCCCGATGATCTCGGCAGCCCGGCGCAGGTTCTGGTAGGTGCCGCCGGAACAGCCGGCGATCACTGCCTGGTCCACATGGAACTGGCCGCTGACGATCTTATCGGTGAGAGGGGCGGGGGGCTCGATGCCCAGCTGCTCCCGGGTGTCTGTTTCCACCTGGTGGAGCAGGTCGGCCATATCCTCTTTGAATACCCGGATGGGATAGGCGTTGGAGGGGTGGACGGGCAGGGCGATCATGGGCTCCACCTTGTCCAGCTCCACTACGATGGCCCGGTCGTACCAGGCACCATCGCCGGGGGTAAGCTCCCGGTAGCTGTCTCCCCGGCCCAGCAGGGTCAGGGCGGTCATGGTCTGCCCGTCTGTCTGCCAAATGGAGGACAGGCAGGTGGTCTCGGTGGTCATCACGTCGATGCCCGCCCGGTAGTCCATGGACAGGTTTGCCACGCCGGGGCCGAAGAACTCCATCACCGCGTTTTTCACCGTGCCGGCTTTGAAGGTAGCACCCACCAGGGCCAGGGCCACGTCTTGGGGGCCCACGCCGGGCCGGGGGGCGCCGGTGAGGTAGACGGCCACTACCGGGGGATAGGCGATGTCGTAGGTCTTCCGGAGCAGCTGCCGGGCCAGCTCGGGGCCGCCCTCACCGATGGCCATGCAGCCGTAGGCCCCGTACCGGGTGTGGGAGTCAGAGCCCAAGATCATGGTGCCGGGGGCGGCGTACCGCTCCCGCATGTAGGAATGGATGACCGCCTGGTGGGCGGGGACGAACTCGCCGCCGTATTTTTTGGCCGCAGACAGGCCGAAGACGTGGTCGTCCTCGTTGATGGTGCCCCCCACGGCACACAGGGAGTTGTGGCAGTTGGTGAGCACATAGGGCAGCGGGAACTGTTTCATCCCCGAGGCCCGGGCGGTCTGGATGATGCCCACATAGGTGATGTCATGGGACGCCATGGCGTCAAACCGGATAGACAGCTTCTCAGAGCTGCCCGAGGTGTTGTGGGCCTGGAGAATGGACCAGGCCATGGTGGAGCGTACGCCGCTCTCGTTTTTCGCGGCGGGGACCAGGCTGCCGCCCTGCCACTTCATCCCCTCGTTGTAAATGGTGATCATGGAAATTCCTCCCGTGGGATATAAAATAGATCCAGTGTGTGATGATCGGCTCAGTTTGAAGGCCCCGCAGGAGCTGGGGATATCCCTCAAATTGAGGCCGCCGCAGTTGGCTTTCATCCAGTAGTGTAGCAAATGAAAGGGGATCTTGCAAGCAATGCCGGTCATAAAATGCAAAAAAAGGAAAGTATTTTGACGGGAGCCTGTAACACCCTGGAGATCCCGTGGGAAATGGGCAGGTGATCTTTGACAGAACAGGATGTGTGTCACTCACAGGCTGGTTGATTTCACGGCCCGTCTGAGCTATAATAAAACAGCGGCAAAGAGGAGTGAGGATATGCATGTGCTGGTCCTGTCCTGCAATACAGGCGGGGGACACAACTCCGCAGGCTCGGCTGTCGTAGAGGCTCTCCAGGCCCGGGGACACACTGGCCAGCGGGTGGATTTTCTTGGCCTGGCCGGGCAGAAAGTGTCCGAATTGGTGAGCGGGGCCTATGTGGGGATGGTGAAAAAGCTGCCTGCGGTATTTGGCATGACGTACAGCGTGGGCCGGGCGGTGAGCACGGCGGAACGCATCCTGAACGTCAAATCACCGGTCTACGCCGCCTGCGCCCAGGTCATCCCGGAGCTGAGCCGGTATCTCGACGAGCACCCCTGCGAC
>JAHZFC010000229.1:609-2628 GCA_019421525.1 Clostridiales bacterium | reverse complement strand
AAAGCAGCAGATCATTTATAAACACGCCATTTCCACCATCGTCCCGGAGCGGCCTGTGCCCCTGTGCGATCCGGGGGAGCTGGAATGACCACCGCCTGTCCCAAGGGCGGTCTAGTGGCTCCAGGGCTGTGAATTGCGGGGCCTCCGGGGTTCCGCCGGGGCAGGCACGCTGTACAGAAAGAGAGAATACCCATGAAGCAAGGACAATCTGTCATCACGCTGGTGATGGTCCTCATCGCCGGGGCGCTGGCCATCTACTTTGGCTACTACGTCTTTGACACCTTGAACGACCCCTTCACCACCACTCTGGCCTACTCCTACACGGTCAACGACAGCGTGGAGGCCGATGGCCTGCTGGTCCGTGAGGAGAAGGCGCTGTCCGGTCAGGCCGGCATCCTGGACGTGACCCGGACCGAGGGAGAGAAGGTGGGCGTGGGCCAGACCGTGGCTCTTATCTACCGGGACAGCCAGGCCCAGGCCGACCAGGCCGAGCTGGACAGGCTGTCCATGGAGATCGAGCTGCTCCAATATGCCGCCGCCCAGAGCGGCGATGTGGAGTCGGCCGCCCGGCTGGATGAGGATATCCTCCAGTCCGTGGTATCTCTGCGGGCCTCTACGGCCCTGGGGGACTACGCCGATCTGGAGGATCAGGTGCGGGAGGTAAAGAGCGGCGTCCTGAAGCGGGGCTATACCTACGGCGACGGCCTCACCTCCGCCGATTTGACGGCCCAGCTCCAGAGCCTGAAGAGCCAGCGTTCCGCTCTGTACAAGAAGTCTTCCGGGGCCACGACCCGGATCACCGCCGACCGGTCCGGCGTGTTCTCCAGCCTGGTGGACGGCTATGAGAGCTTGCTGACTCCGGAAACGGTGTTCCAGCTCACCCCCTCCTCCCTGGCCGCCATGATGGACAGCCAGAGCGCCGACGAGGGCGCGGTGGGCAAGCTTATCACCTCCGACCGGTGGTACTTTGCCGCCAGCCTGCCCAACGAGGCGGCGGAGCGGCTGCGGGAGGGGGGAACGGCCCTCCTCCGGTTTACCGGGGACTTCTCCCAGGACGTGGACATGCGGGTGGAGCAGGTGGGTCCCACAGAGGGAGAGGTGACCCTGGTGGTCTTTTCCTCGGACCGGTATCTGGCCCGTACCACTCTGCTGCGCCATCAGACGGCAGAGCTGATTTTTGAGAGCTTCTCCGGCCTGCGGGTGCCCAAGGAGGCGGTCCGCATGATAAAATCTACCCAGAAGGATGAGGAGACCGGCGAGGAGCGGGAGGTCAGCAAGCTGGGCGTCTATGTGCTGGTGGCCGGCCGGGCGGAGTTTAAGGGCCTCCAGGTGGTGACGGAGGGCGGCGACTACTATGTGGTCAAGCCTACTTCCACCAGCAGCGATGCCCTGCGGGCCGGGGATGAGGTCATCACCCAGGCCATCGGACTGTTTGACGGCCAACTGCTTCAATTCTAGAGGATTAAAAGGGGAAGATCCCTTGAGATAGAGAGAAGGTCATATTTTATGGAGCTGGCACAAAATATTCAGGCGGTGCGGGCAAAAATCGCCCAGGCGGCGGCTGACGCCGGCCGGACGCCGGGTGAGATCACCCTGTGCGCCGCCACCAAGGTACAGACGGACGAAACCATCCGGGCGGCTATTGCCGCCGGGGTCCAAGTGTGCGGGGAAAACCGGGTTCAGGAGCTGACCGCCCACCTGGAGGCCGGGGCCTATGAGGGGGCAAGGGTCCACTTTATCGGCCACCTCCAGACCAACAAGGTCAAGCAGGTGGTGGGAAAGGTGGAGCTCATCCATTCGGTGGACTCGGAGCGCCTGCTCCGGGCCATCCACAGCCAGGCGGAGAAGTTGGGCATTGTCCAGGACATCTTGCTGGAGGTCAACATCGCCGGCGAGGAGAGCAAGGGAGGCTGCTCCCCCCAGGAGGCGGAGGAGCTGGCCCGGCTGACGGCCCAGCTTCCCCATGTCCGGCTCCGGGGCCTGATGGCTATTCCTCCGGTCTCACTGGAAATTGGTTCC
>JAHZFC010000229.1:0-599 GCA_019421525.1 Clostridiales bacterium | reverse complement strand
ACCGGCCATATTTTCAGGCCATGCGACAGCTTTTTGTTGACATAAAGGAGAAAATGTCGGATAATCAAGCTAGTATAGACTGTCTGTCCATGGGGATGAGCGGCGACTACGCCGACGCCATCGCCGAGGGATCTACTCTTGTCCGGGTGGGCACCGCCCTGTTTGGGCCCCGGCCTCCCATGGGCACGCCCCGGACGGACATACACAAATGACGCGCTGAAGAAAAGAGGAACGTGTGATGGGACTTTTTGACGAATTTAAGCGTTTGGCCCACCCCTATGAGGACGAGGAGCCCGACGACGACTTTGATGGCTTTGACGACTTCGACGCCCCCGCCCCACGGGCAGAGCGCCGGGAGCGGCCCGAGCGGTTGGAGCGGTCCTCCCGGAATGTGGACACCCTGTACGGCTCCTCCCAGGAGGAGGAGCGCCGGAGCAACAAGGTGGTCAACATCCGGGCGGCGACCCAGCTCCAGGTGGTGCTGGTCAAACCGGAGAAGTTTGAGGACGCCTCCGCCATCGCCGACCATCTGCGGGAGAAGCGAACGGTGGTGCTGAACCTGGAGTCCACCAACAAGGAGATCGCCCGCCGCCTGCTGG
>JAHZFC010000228.1 GCA_019421525.1 Clostridiales bacterium | reverse complement strand
CTATATCAAAGACAGATCTTTCATCTTGACCTCCTGTGCATATCCTGTCATGATCCTTCACTTGTCGCTTGCCACTTATTACTTACTACTTACGATTTAACTATATAAGGATCGTCATCATTTGTCAAGGCGGTCAAAAAAAGATCCAGGCTGGCAAAAGCCCTCTCGACTTTTGCCAGCCTGAACGCTCAGGATATCCCCTTGTCATCCGTACGCCGTCCCACACCGGCTGCACCTGTTCAGCCGAAATAGGCGCGGATCTCCGCCATCCGGGCCGCCTGTGCCACATGGAAGGGGCAGCGGCGGTCGCAGTGGCCGCAGGAGATACACGCATCGGCCTTTACCTCCAAATTGCGGTAGTGGTCCGCCGCCAGCGTGTCCCCGGCCTGGGCCAGGTCATAGTACTTGTTGATGAGCCCGATGTCCAGCCCCGCCGGGCAGGGCTGGCAGTGGTTGCAGTACACGCAGGTGCCCTCCATCTCCCGGGGGGTGAGGGAACTGATTGCGGCGTAGTCCCGCTCCGCCTCCGTGGCGTCGAAGAACCCCAGCAGCCGCTGAAGGTCCGCCTTCCCCCGGATGCCGGGGAAGACAGTGAGCACCCCGGGTCGGTCCAGGGCGTACTGGAGGCACTGGTAGTCGGTGAGGGCCACGCCGAAGGGGGAGGTCCTCTCGTCCAGGAGCTGGCCGCCGGAGTAGGGCTTCATCACCGAGACGCCCACCCCCTCCGCCTGGCAGCGGCGGTACAGGGCCGTCCGCTGGGCGGCGCTGCCGTTGGCAAACTCCCCGTGCTGGTAGTCGTAGGCCGGGTTGATGCTGAACATGAGCATATCCACCAGGCCGGTGTCCAGCACCTGGTGGACCAGCTCCGGGGTGTGGGAGGA
The DNA here is from genome assembly GCA_019421525.1 of Clostridiales bacterium. GTDB lineage: Bacteria > Bacillota > Clostridia > Oscillospirales > Oscillospiraceae > Enterenecus. The sequence goes on along the minus strand of JAHZFC010000228.1, from coordinate 1,784 downwards.
AAGGCCGATATGGCGCACCACCCCCGCCTTTTTCTGCTCCAGCAGGTAGTCCAGCACTCCGTTTTTCCGGTACTTCTCCCAGTCGGCGGTCTCGTCCAGGCAGTGGATGAAGCCGTAGTCGATGTAATCGGTCTTCAGCTGCTTCAGCTGCCAGTCCACCGAGCGGCGGACCGTATCCAGATCGGTGGTCCAGCTGTAGCTCTGCCCCTCGCCGTAGACGGCGCCGAAGTGGACCTGATAGAGGACCTTGTCCCGGACGTCGGCCAGGGCCTTGCCGAAGGTGGTGAAGTTCACCGACTCGGCAGTGGCCAGGTCAAAGTAGTTGATGCCGTTCTCCACCGCCAGGCGCAGGGTCTCCACCCCTTCCGTTTCTCCCGCGGAGGCGATGGCGCTGGTCCCCAGGCCCAGCACGCCGATCTTGTCTCCCGTGCGGATATTGACGCGATATTCCATATCCCGCTCCCTCATTTCCATCAAGCTGGGCGGCAGGGCCCAGAAAGGCCCCACTTCCTTTTTATGACCAGTATAATGGGAAAAGCGGCAAAAGGCAAATACCCATCCGATATGATATGTCATGCCCGGAAAGCATGGTCCAGCCCTGCCTCACGACTGCCGTCCATTTCCTCTCAGAGACAGGGCGGGGGCCGAGCTGCGCCCGGCCCCCGCCCCAGTTTTCATCTCAGGGTCTCGTCTCGCTGTCCCATGTGACCGTGGGCCCGACCTCTGCACGGTGGGTCTCCGCCTCCGCCTTGCCGGACTGGGCCAGCATCTTCGCCTTTGCCTGGAGCACGCTGGCGGCGTACCGGCAGGCGGCAAACAGCCCCCACAGCACGAAGAGGCCGAAGAGCCCCTCCTCCGCGTCATCCAGGAGGTGGTGCAGCGCTCCGCCCATCCCCCAGGCCATGGTCACCCGGAGGATCACCCACAGCGCGGCCGCCGAGTACAGGATAGCGGCCACCAGCACCAGGGTGGACAGCAGCTTTACCCCGCCTCCCGCCACAGACAGGCGGGAGGCCGTGTCGTTTTCCGGATATAAATGGAACGATGGTCCTTTTTTCTTCATCGATATCCCTCCCAGGGTATTTCCGGGGGACCGGAGGCCGGGTCATCCCCAGCCGCCGGTCCAGCCTGCTCAGTCATAGATCGAGTCCACATCCCGGGACAGCACCGTGCCGGTGTATGCGTCGATCTCGAACTCGTACTCCATGGTGCCGTAGACGATCTTCACCTCATACTGCATCCGGCCGTCATCCCGGTCCAGCTTGGCGTAGCGTACATGGGACGCCGTGGCGCCGGACACATAGGACAGGGCGATCTCCCTGGCCTTGTCCTCACCGATGTAGGTGCCGGTATTGCCCTGGCCCTGGCTGGGCCGGTCATACCCCTCCGCGTCGTAGTCGAAGCTCAGGATGTCCCCGGTGCGGGCGTCGATCTCGTAGTCGTACTCCTTGTAGTCGCTGGTGTAGAACTCCACCTCGTACACCTGCCGGCCGTCGTCCCAGTCCAGCTTAGCCCGGACGAAGCTGACCTGGCCGGCGCTCAGCCCCGCGTGGTCCAGGGCCTTGCTCTTGGCCTGCTCCTCAGTGATGAGGCCGCTGGCTGTGCCCTGTCCGCTGTTTCCGTTCTGGCCGCCCTGCTCGAAGCTGTCAGCGTCATCCACCAGCGGCCCGTTCCCCAGGGTCACCGTCTCGGTGGTGCCGTCCCAGCCCACGCTCTTGCCCATGAGGTTGCCGATGGCCCGCACCGGCAGGTAGACCGAGCCCCTGTACCCCAGCGGATACACT
>JAHZFC010000227.1 GCA_019421525.1 Clostridiales bacterium | reverse complement strand
CCACACCGACCACCAGCACGGCCATGTGCTGTGCGGCAGCGTGGACCTGGATATGTTGGCCTGTGCCGCCCCCAACGGGAAGGAGGTCATCCGTATTCACTCCCAGGGCTATCCCACCCTGGAGGTGGAGTTGAGCAGCCTGCTGCCCAGGGAGCGGGAACGGAATACCTCCGCGGCCCTGGTCCGAGGGGTGGCTGCCAAGGCTGCGGAGTTGGGTTACCCGATGTCCGGCTTTGACGCCTATGTGACCTCAAATGTGCTGTCCGGATCTGGACTGTCCTCCTCCGCCGCCTATGAGGTGCTGGTGGGCAATATCCTGAACCACTTTTGCTGCGGTGGGGCGCTGGACCCCATTCAGATCGCCAAGATTGGCCAGTACGCGGAGAACGTGTATTTTGGTAAGCCCTGCGGCCTGATGGACCAGATGGGCTCCTCGGTGGGCGGGGCCGTGGCCATCGACTTTGCCAATCCGTCCGCTCCGTTAGTCAAGAAGGTGGAATATGACTTTACCCGGTCCGGCCACGCCCTGTGCATCGTGGACACCGGCTCCAGCCATGGCGACCTGACCGACGACTACGCTGACATTACGCGGGAGATGGGCGCCGTGGCGGCCCACTTCAACAAGCGGTTCCTGCGGGAGGTCCCTGAGGCCGACTTCCGCGCCGCTATCCCCTCCCTGCGGGTCCGCTGTGGGGACCGGGCAGTCCTCCGGGCCATCCATTACTACGAGGATGACCGTAGGGCGGTCCAGGAGGGCGAGGCCCTGGAGCGGGGAGATTTCGCCAGGTTCCTGGAGCTGGTCAACGCCTCCGGCCTCTCCTCGGCAGTCCATCTGCAGAATACCTGGTCTATATCAGATCCGAGTCAGCAGGCCATCCCTCTGGCCCTGGCCGCCGGTCAAGAACTGCTGGAGGGCACTGGAGCCATCAGGGTCCATGGCGGAGGCTTTGCCGGCACCATCCAGGCCTTCGTCCCCAACGACAGGCTGGAGGCCTTCCGGTCTGGTATGGAGGCCCTGCTGGGCCGCGGCAAGTGTCACATCCTCCACATCCGTCCCCAGGGCGGAACTGTGGTGATTGGTTGAATTTAAGAAAGGCAGGTCTTTATATTATGGCGATTTTAGTACTGGGTGGAGCTGGCTATATCGGCTCCCACACTGTGTATGAGCTGATCGACGCTGGCCGGGACGTGGTGGTGGCGGACAACCTGCTCACCGGCTTCCGGGCCGCTGTACACCCCAAGGCCCGGTTCTATGAGCTGGACATCCGGGACCGGAAGGCCGTGGACGCTCTTTTTGAGAAGGAGACCATTGAGGGAGTTATTCACTTCGCCGCCTCCTCCCAGGTTGGGGAGTCCATGGTGGACCCGCTGAAGTATTATGACAACAACCTCTGGGGCACCACCGTCCTGCTCCAGTCCATGGTGGCCCATGGGGTGGATAAGATCGTCTTTTCCTCCACCGCCGCCACCTATGGTGAGCCGGAGCGGGTGCCCATCCTGGAGAGCGACCGGACCGAACCCACCAACTGCTACGGTGAGACCAAGCTGGCCATGGAGCGCATGATGTCCTGGACCAGCCGGGCCCACGGCCTGAGGTATGTGGCCCTGCGGTACTTCAACGCCTGCGGTGCCCATCCCTCCGGAGCCATCGGCGAAGCCCACGACCCTGAGACACACCTCATCCCCCTGATTCTCCAGGTGCCCAACGGGGAGCGGGAGAAGATTTCTGTCTTTGGCGATGACTACCCCACCCGGGACGGGACCTGCGTACGGGACTATATCCATGTCACTGATCTTGCCCAGGCACATATCCTGGCGCTGGATTATCTGCTGGCCGGTGGAGAGAACAACGTGTTCAACCTGGGAAACGGAGTGGGCTTTACCGTCAAGGAGGTCATCGATGTGACCCGTAAAGTGACCGGCCACCCCATCCCAGCCGAGATTTGCCCCCGGCGGGCGGGCGACCCGGCCCAGCTTGTGGCGTCTTCGGAGAAGGCCAAGACTGTCCTGGGCTGGAAGCCCCAGTACGCGGAGCTGGACACCATCGTGTCCTCCGCCTGGACTTGGCATAAAAATCATCCCAACGGCTATCAGGGCTGAGGAGCACCACAGAAAATAGAGTATGAGGTGAGGAACATGATCGACGCCGCTGTTTCCAAACTGGCTGTCTATGCCCTGCGCACTGGGCTGATCGAAGAGAGCGAGTACCTCTGGGCGGTAAACACGATTTTGGATACGCTCAAGCTGGACAGCTACACCGACCCTGGACAGGAGTGGGGAGAAATCGAGCTGGCTCCCGTGCTGGAGGAGCTGCTGGACGACGCATACGCCAGGGGCGTACTGACAGAGAACTCTGTTGTCTACCGGGATCTGTTTGACACTGAGCTTATGGGGCGGCTCACCCCCCGGCCTGCTCAGGTCATCAGCAAGTTCCAGGCGCTGTACCGTGAGGCTCCCCAAAAGGCCACTGACTGGTATTACGAGCTGAGTCAGGACACCAACTATATCCGGCGGGACCGCATCGCGAAGGATATGCAGTGGAAGACGGACACAGAATACGGCCAGATGGACATCACCATTAACCTGTCCAAGCCGGAGAAGGACCCCAAGGCCATCGCGGCTGCCCGGGATCTGCCCGCTTCCAACTATCCCCGCTGTCAGCTATGCGCCGAAAACGAGGGCTATGCTGGCCGGGTGAACCATCC
>JAHZFC010000226.1 GCA_019421525.1 Clostridiales bacterium | reverse complement strand
GACGCAACGGCTTTTGCAACACTCGGTTTCTCGCAGATCACCAGCTTCATTTCGTTTCCTCCGTTTCTTCTTCCTGTTCCGGTTCGTCCTCGTTGATGTAGTCCTCCTCGTCCTCAAAATCATAGTCGTCCGGGTCCGCGCTGGCTTTGGCCGCCTGCTTGGGCTTGATGAACTTGATGTAGGCGAAGGCTCCGCCGCCGCCCAGCACCAACAGCACCAGGACCAGCGCCAGGGCGCCGCCACCGCCGGACTCCTCCTCCGGCTCCGGTTCGGGTTCAGCCTCCGGCTCCACGCCGGCGCACTCGCTCATGTTGACAGAGCAGACCGGGCAGGAAGTGTTCACCGCCCCGGCCTGGCACTTCTCGGCACAGGTGCAGACCGCGGGTTCCTCCTCCTGGGTCTCCCCATCCTCGATTAAGGCCATAAGGTCAGCTTCATCCACCTGGTTGAGGAAGTGAACGGTCTGCGCCCCTTCATCATCCCGGTCGATGATGAGATAAAAAACATTCCCGCTTTTTGTCTCCGCCGTGATGAACTGCTTGCCGGAGGCGGTCCCGCCGATGTCATCCACAAGGGAGAGGTTCCCGTCCGGGGTCAGGGCAGCGCCTGTCCCATCCGACAGGCCGGAAGTGAACAGCTCCAGGAGCGAGGAAAGCTCCGCCCCATCCAGGGAGAGGGAGAAGGCGCCCGTGTCCGTGATGGTCAGGTAATCGGAATGGACATAGCCCTCACGCTCCGGCAGAAGCACTTTGACCCATTCGCCCTCGGTGCCGATGACCTCCACCTGCGCCCCGTTGGGAAGCTGGGTAAATGCGTCGTTTTCCAGTCCCGCGCCGGTGCGGACATTCAGGTTTCCCCCGCAGGTGGTCACAGTCCCGATCTGCTGGGTCTCCAATCCCTCCGCGTCAGGGGTGAACTGGATACCCTCCTCGGTGACCGTGACAGTCCCCAGACCGCCCAGCAGCTCGGCAAGCTGGTCCAGGGCATCACCGTCGGCCTGCGTATCATTGTTGCCAGCAGTATCTTCATCATCGGTCACAGTGACCTCCGGGGACTCGGCATCCCACGTGGGAGCGGCCTCTGTCCCGGCCGTTTCCGTGTAGTAGGGTTCGCCATCCCCGCCGCCGGCGAAGGCGGGGACAGCAAAGGCCGTGGCACAGAGCGCCACGGCCAGAGCCGCCGTAAACAGGCGGATGATCTTCTTATTCCTCATACTCGTTATCCTCCATATCTTCGTCGCCGGGGTCCGCCGCGGCCTCCGCCTCCATCATGCCATCCGGCAGGGTGATGAGGCCGCTGGCGTAGGCCTTCAGGAAGGCCGTCAACTCCCGGTTGTCCATCTTCACCGCCTTGACCATGCGGACGATCTCCAGGTTCTCCTCCTCGGTGAGCTGGGCCTCCAGGGCGCGGAGGCGCTTCTGCTGCTCGGAGATTTTCTCCCTGGTCTTTTCAATGTCGCGGCGGATCTTCTCAACAGTTGCCATGTTCGCAAAACTCCTTTCCAAATCGTTCTTTCCATGAATAGTTGCGGCCCAGGCCTTGGACCGTTTTCAAATTGGGGCGGGCGTTGTCCTCCAGGGCAATGGCCCTTCGGAACAGGTCCGTGTGGTGGTCCCGCAGGTGGATGATCTCCTCCGCCCTCATGCTGGGGCAGAAGAAGCAGGAGGATTTGCCCGGCTGGAGCAGGCCCGCATCCTCAATGGCCTGCTGACAGGCCGCCCGGTCCCATCCCCATTCCATCAGGGGATACCACTTGCTGTATTTTGGGTCGGCCAGGTCGCCCAGCAGCACCTTGTCGCTGCGATAGCTCTCGCCGGCGTCGTATCCAATGAACTTCACCACCCGCTTTCCAGCCGCCCAGACCTTGCGGCAGGGCGGGTAGCGGTTGCAGAACTTTTCCTGCGGCCCGATCTTGTGTTTCAGGGAACACCGCTTGAAGCCATAGGCCATAGAAGGCAGGGTGCCGCTCTGCAAACACTCCTGTTCCAAGGTCAGCCGCTTTCCGTCCCGCGTGGTCTTATACACTCTGGTAATGGGCGGCATCCCGTGGTCCTTCAGCCAGCGGTCCATGATGTCCAGGTAGGCATAGGTGTGGGGATGCTCCGCCCCGGTATCCGCAAAGAGGATCAGGTCCACCGGGATACGGTGCTGGTGCAGGCCAATCAAAAGGGCGGTGCTGTTGGCACCGCCCCCGTAGGAAACCATATTGATGCTTTACCACCTCCCATCAGTTGTACGGCGGCCGGCCGTAGGCATAAAAGTGTGATTGCCAGTAGCTGGTGTTCAAATTAGTGTAGGAGATCGGATCTCCACAGTGCAGCATCATATTGTCGCCCACATAAATGCCCACATGGGAAATCCCGCTTGTGTCGTAGGTCCCCACGAAAAACACCAGGTCGCCCGGCTGGGGATCGGATACCGGGGTGGAGATATTGTAGAGCCCCTGGGCGCCCAGCCGCCCGGTGTTGCACAGCCCGGTATTGGTCAGCACATAGCTCACGAAGCCGGAACAGTCGAAGGAGGTCTCCGGGCTGCTCCCGCCCCAGACATAAGGGTATCCCAGGTATTTCTCCGCCTCGGTGATGAGAGTGGCGAACCGCTCATCCGTCAGATACTCGGCGGGGATGTCCCAGGCCGTGGGCGGGTTCTCAATGTACTTGCCCACATACCCGGAGGACGGGAACAGGTCCGGCCGGTTGCCCAGGGTGGACATATACACGGCATACATGGAAAGCTGATCCTCGCCCATGA
>JAHZFC010000225.1 GCA_019421525.1 Clostridiales bacterium | reverse complement strand
CCGCTACTTCTTCTACAACGGCGGCAACGACTCCATGGACACCTGCAACAAGATCAGCAAGTACATGCAGAAAGTGGGCTACGAGTGCCGTGTGATGGGTGTGCCCAAGACCATCGACAACGACCTGTACGGCACGGACCACTGCCCCGGCTTCGCTTCCGCCGCCAAGTATATCGCGACGAGCTGCATGGAGGTCTATCAGGACGCCCGGGTGTATGACACCGGAATGGTCTGCATCATCGAGATCATGGGCCGCCACGCCGGCTGGCTGGCGGGAGCCGCCGCCCTGGCCTCCGCTTACGGCGCGGGTCCCGATCTGGTGTACCTGCCCGAGGTGGACTTTGACATGGACAAGTTCCTGGCCGACGTGGAGCGCATCTACAAGGAGAAGGGCAACTGCATGGTGGCCGTCTCCGAGGGCATCCACTACGCCGACGGCTCCTTCGTCTCCGAGGCCAAGACCTCTGCCACCGACGGCTTCGGCCACGCTCAGCTGGGCGGCCTGGCCTCTTTGCTTGCCAATGTGGTGAAGGAGAAGACCGGCGCCAAGGTCCGGGGTATTGAGCTGTCTTTGCTGCAGCGGTGCGGCGCTCACCTGGCGTCCGAGACCGATATCGAGGAGGCCGTCATGAGCGGCAAGGCCGCTGTGGAGAACGCCGTCAATGGCATCACCGACAAGATGGTGGGCTTCGAGCGCAGCTATGAGGACGGCCAGTACGTCTGCAAGACCAAGCTGCTGCCCCTGACCGATGTGGCCAACACCGAGAAGAAGGTGCCCATCGAGTGGATCAACGCCGCCCACAACAACGTGGAGAAGCCCTTCATCGACTATGTGCTGCCCCTGATCCAGGGTGAGCCCAAACTGCCCAAGGAGGACTCTCTGCCCCGCTTCGCCAGACTGAAGAAGGTCCTGGTGAAGTGATCGTCAGTCCGACGCCCATCGTGTTCCCCGCAGGGACGTGCCAAAGGCACGTCCCTGCTTTTTTGAGCGCTCCTGGCCGTGGGGCGCTCCCATTCCAAGAATGCAGTTGACAAGCCCGCTTCTTTCTGCTACGGTTGCATTGGGGGCCGCTCCATGTGCGCGCTCCGGATGGAAGCTCTCCCTGTATTTTTCAGATCGGAGGATGTTGGCTATGTTTTACCGGACCTGCCGGCGGATCCTTCCGCTGACGCTGGCGCTGCTGCTGATCATTTCCTGCGTCCCCATCGCCTATACGGCGGATTTTTCTGATGTACCCAGGTCTCACTGGGCCTATTCCTATATCCATGACGCAGTGGACCGCAAGCTGATACAGGGCTATGGGGACCGGCGCTTCCATCCGGAGGAGCCGGTGAGCGTTCAGGCCTTTCTCTCCATGGTCTGCCGGACGGACGGACTGGATGATCGCCAGCTCCAGAGCGGTTCCAACTGGGCGGACCCCGCCGTTGCCTACGGTTCCTATTTCGGCTGGTTCGAGCCGAAGGAGCTGGGCGTCCGCACTGCCTCCATTTCCCGGGAATTTGCCACGCAGCTGCTGATCTGCGCCTTCTATCCGGAGGCCGTCGGCCTGGGAGAGGAGCTGACCTTCCGGGATCAGGATGCCATCTCCCCGAAGCGGCTGCCCTATGTTCGGGCGGCGGCCGCTCTGGGGCTGATCGAAGGCTATGAGGACGGGACCTTCCGTCCAGAGCAGGGACTCACCCGGGCCGCCGCGGCAAAGCTGCTCTCCCGCTGTGCGGCCCGGCCATCCGCAGTCTCCGGCGAGACGGTCCAGGTTCCGGTGCTGATGTACCATGATGTCTCCTACCTGGGCCGGGGCTATTCCAAGACCCCGGAGATCTTTGAACAGCAGATGCGGGAACTGAAGGACGCCGGCTTCCACACGGTGTTCTTCTCTCAGGTCATCGACTATGTGGAGCACGGCACGCCCCTGCCGGAAAAGCCCATCGTCATCACCTTTGACGACGGCTACGCCACCAACTACACCTATGTCTTCCCGATCCTGCAGGAGCTGGATATGAAGATCGAGCTCTCTGTCATCGGCAAGGCCATCCGGTATGCGGACTGGGGGCTCCGGTGGGATCAGATCCGGGAGATGACAGCCAGCGGCCTGGTGTCCATCGAGCCCCACACCAACGGACTTCATGAGAGCACCGACTCCCGGACCACCATGCTGAAGATCCCTGCTGAGAGCTGGACGGAGTATGTGTGTCTGGTGGGCGACGATACCCGCCAGATCCTGGACCAGATCACTGAGGAGACTGGTTCTGTCCCCCAGACATTCACCTATCCGCTCGGCAAATACAACGCCATGACAGAGGCCATCGTGCAGCGGATGGGCTGTAAGGTCTCCCTTACCACCAAGGACGGCGTGGCCAGAGTCGTCCGGGGGGATCCCTCCTCCCTGCGGCTCATGGACCGGATCGGCATGGACTTCCGCAACGGCAGCGTCATCAGCGTGCTGAAGCAGTTCGGATACAAGGGCTGAAGGCAGCAGGTGTCTGATAAGCGGCAAAAGATAAGAGACAGGCGTTCCTCTTCCAGGAAGGGACCTTGTCTCTTATCTTTTTTATTTGTTCCTGTTCTTCTCTACTTATTCTTCTGGTAGATGGCCCACAGCCCGTCCATCAGCAGGTACTTGTCGTAGACGATGGGGTTGCGGCAATACCTGACAATCACCGGGGCGTTGCCGCCGGTGGCCACCACGCTGACCTCCTTGCCCGGGAACTGCTCCCGGATACGGTCGATGATCCCATCCAGCATGCCGGCGGTGCCGTAGACGATGCCGGAGCGCA
>JAHZFC010000224.1:304-2782 GCA_019421525.1 Clostridiales bacterium | reverse complement strand
GGACGTGGAACTTGATGTCCAGGGCCCGGACGGACAGCAGGACTTTGTCCTTTCCCGTCATGTCTGCAATCCCCCCTACATATGTGTCCTTGGGTCTGCGGCATCGCCCAGGCTCTGCCCGATGAGAAAGAGGACCACCGAGATGAATGCGGAGAGGGCCACCGGACACCAGAACTCCCAGCCCCAGCCCGGGGTGACCATGGCGCTCTGGGCGTTGTAGATGATCTTGCCCAAGGTGGTGTCCGAGATGCCCAGGCCGATGTAGCTGAGAAAGGCCTCGGAGGCGATGTAGGCCGGGATCTGGGTGGCCAGCACCGTGACGATAAAGGAGACCATGAAGGGGAGGATATTCTTGATGGCGATGCGCAGGGTGGACGAGCCCAGGCATCTGGAAGCCAGATTATACTCTCTGTCCCGGATGATGATGACCTGGGTCCGCAGGGAGTAGGCCACCCCGATCCACCCGGTCACGCACATGGCGAACACCAGCGTCCAGAAGCTGGGCGAGAATACCAGCACCCACACCGAGATGATCAGGGTGCCGGGCACGTTGCCCACGATGTTCCGGATCTCATTCATCACCACGTCCACCTTTTTCGAGAAGCCCCACACCGCCCCCACCACGATGCCGATGGAGAAGTTGATCAGAGCGCACAGAAAGGCGAGGGACAGGGAGATCCGGGCGCCATACCACATGGAGTCAGAGGTGGACTGGCCGGAGGCCCCGGTGCCGAAGATCCAGCGGATGCTGAGACCCAGCTTCTCGATGGCGGCAGCGGGAGTCAGGTGCTTGGTGTCGGCATCCATCAGGTTGCCGTAGCGGTCGTAGCCGTTGATCATGGGATAGATGTAGGTGAAGATGATGATGACGGCGAACAGCGCGATGATGACGATATTCGACTTTTTGCGGAAAAAACGCGGAACACCGAGTGCCAATAGGAGTAGCGGGGGGCGGTGATCTTTTCCACCGCGGCCTCGTCCTGGGGGATGAGGGTGAATAGCTCCTCGTCCGACAGACCGGTATCGTCCAGCCGGATCAGATCCTCTGCTCTCGTGTCGGTCATTTGTGCTCACCTCGCCTTAGATGTGTAAGAGATCCGCGGGTCCACCACGGCCATCAGGATGTCGCCCAGGATGGTCGATATGATGTAGAGCACTCCATAGAAGAGCGCCACGCCCACGATCACGGCGTTGTCATAGGCGCTGATGGCCTGGACCAACAGGCCGCCCACACCTGGGATGGTATAGACCTGTTCCATGATGATAGCCCCGGACAGCGCGCCGATGATGGCCCCCGGTATGCCGTGGACGATCGGGATGGCCGCGTTCTTGAAGATATGCTTGGTGAAGATCTCGCCTTCGGACAGTCCCTCTGACCGGGCGAACTTGACATAGTCGGAATTCATCTGGTCCACCATGTACCGCCGCATCCACTTCATCTCCCCCGCGATGGAGGAGACCACCATAGAGACGATGGGCATGACGTACATGGCGGCCGACGGGCTGTCCAGTGAGAAGGTGGTGGGCAGGCCCAGCTTGTTGCCGATGGCCTTGAGCGTCAGCATATAGGCCAGGGCGGGCACCGCCATGATGACCACGATGTAGGCGTTGCCCAGCCGGTCCACCCAGGTGTCCTTTTTCCTGGCCATGAGGATGCCCAGGGGCAGCCCGATGACGTAGGCCAGGGCAGAGGCCAGGATGCACACCACGAAGGAGTAGAAGATCCGAGAACCGCTGTTCTTCACCAGGGATACGCTGGTGTAGTCATCCACATACAGATCCTGATAGACCAGGTTCAGCTCCCGGGAGCCGGCCAGGTAGGTGGCGGTGTGCAGGTCGTCGGCGCTCTCCTCCACCGCGCCGCTGGGGTAGTAGGTGGTGGACTTGACATAGGTGCCCTGGGACTGGGTCATGGTGTCAAAGGCATCCACCCCCTTGTTGACGCTGTAGGAGGTGCCCAGCTTGATGGTCAGGAAATTTTGATGGATATACGGAAAGGTGTCGTCAAAATAGAGCAGATATTTGTGGTAGGTCCCATTGCCCAGGATGGCCGGGGAGAACTTCTCGCCGCCGTAGGCCGGGTCGAAGAGGGTGAAGGTGAGTCCCCGTTCCCCGATGTCCTCCTCCACATAGCTGAGGGTGTCAAATTCCAGGATCCCCAGGAAAAAGGTGCCCAGCCGGACCAAAAGCGGTGTGTTGAGGTATGCGAACAGGGTCTGAGAGCCGCCGGTGGCGACCCGGGTGGAGGTGGCCATCACCGCGTCCAGCCGGACCACGGTGTAGCCCTTTCCCTCGTAATACTCTGTGAACTGCCGGACGTACTCTGCCGCGGCCTCGCTGTCCTCGTCGGCCGTGCGGCCGATGCTGGCCGCTGACTGCCGGGCCTCCTCATCGAGCTGGCCTTCGTCCACCAGGGCATTGAGATAGTCGTTGTAGGAGACATAGTCCAGGTACCCGTATTCTTCCCACATCTGGTAC
>JAHZFC010000224.1:0-294 GCA_019421525.1 Clostridiales bacterium | reverse complement strand
TACCGATATAGGATCTTCTGGTTGTTGCTGAGCTTGACATACTGCTCATCCTCGGCGAAGATCAGCGAGGCGTCCAACCAGGAGAATACCATCAGCATGATGAGCCCAACGGCGATCACCACGGAGATACATCCCCGAAAGAACCGTTTGAAAAAATAAATCACCATAAGCCCGTTCTCCTATCATGCGGCAGGGCGAATGAAGCCTTGTCCATCCGCCCCGCCCGGGTCGCTCACAGGTCCGTTTGCCCGGACCCGTCTTACCAGAGGCCCATCTTCTTGGTGGCGAAACCGT
>JAHZFC010000223.1 GCA_019421525.1 Clostridiales bacterium | reverse complement strand
ACAGTCCCCTGCTGGTGGACGCAGTGCCCCTGACCCTGGAGGAGATCTTTATTTACGAACTGGGAGGTGCGGACTATGCAGTCAAGGACATCGTACTTTAATCCCACACTGTTCCGCAGGAACCTGACCCGGTTCTGGCCGCTGTGGGGCCTGGCCTCCTTTATCGGGGCCCTGTTTCCTCTGGCGGTCCTGCTGGACATGGTGCACCGGGGCTGGCATTCCTTCTCCGGACCAGAGTTCACCCAGATGTACTACAATGCCGTCAGCGCCGTCCCCGTCATCAGCCTGGTGTACGCCGCTCTCTGCGCCATGGCGGTGTGGGGCTACCTGCACAACACCCGCAGCGTGGGGCTGATGCACACGCTGCCCATCCGGCGGGAGGGACTGTTCCTCACCAACTTCCTCTCCGGCCTCACCATGACGCTGATCCCATACGCCGTCACCGGGATCCTGTGCGTCGTCGTCTCCCTGTGCGGCGGGGCCTTTGACGCCAGGGGGCTGGCCGTCACCGTGCTGGCGGTGCTGGGCGAGAGCTTCTTCTACTTCTCCAGCGCCACGTTCGTGGCGTTCATCACCGGCAACGTCTTCGCCATGCCGCCGCTGTACGCTCTGCTCCACTTTCTGGCAGTGCTGCTGGACTGGCTGATCTCCTCCTTCGCCCAGGGGTTCATCTTCGGCTTTTCCACCCATTACACCGGCGTGGCGGAGTGGCTCTCCCCCACCGTGTATCTGGTCAGCCGCGTGCATCCTGACGGGCAGTATGCGGAGGTCCAGCGGACCCTGGCGGACGGCACGTCTTACACGGACTCCGTCCTGACCGCCGTGGACCTGGAGAACTTCTGGCTGGTGGGCGTCTACGCCCTGGCGGGCCTGGCGCTGGCCCTGCTGGCCCTGCTCCTCTACCGCTCCCGCCGCAGCGAGACCGCCGGCGACGTGGTGGCGGTGGGCTGGCTGCGGCCGGTGTTCCGGTACGGCGTGGCGGGCCTCTGCGCCCTGCTGGGCGGCCAGCTCCTCTACTCCCTGTTCTGGTACGGCTTCCAGCAGGGGGCGTACTACGACACGCTCCCCATGGTGGTCTGCCTGCTGGCGGCAGGAACCATCGGATACTACGGCGCCTCCATGCTGCTGGCCAAGTCCCTCCGGGTGTTCCGGGGCAGCTGGAGGGGCCTGGCCTTCGTGCTGGCGGGCTGCGCCCTGGTTTGCTGCGTGCTGCACTTTGACCTGCTGGGCGTGGCGGACCGGGTGCCGGAGGCCAGCCAGATCCGGTCCGTGGACATTCGGGTGTCCGACAATTCCTACACCTTCACGCCGGAGCAGGATGCCGACCTGGTGGAGCAGGTCCGTGCCCTGCACCAGGCGGTGGCTGCCGAGGAGGCCTATATCCGGGAGGCGGAGGCTGCGGGATACACCTCCTCCATGGAGGAGAGTCCCGACAACAGCCATACCGGCCTGTCCATCACCTATACTCTGAAGAGCGGCGCCAAAGTGGACCGCTGGTACTTCCTGCCCATCACGCGGGACCGGATGGCCCAGCCGGGGACCTATGATCACCTGCTGGACCAGTTCGTCAACAGCGAGGCCATGAAGGCGCGGCGCCTGCATCTGGACGACGGCTTCTGGACCGTTACCGGCGGCAGCCTGTTCCTCTCGATCCGGGATCAATACTATGACCTGGGCAGCCGGGAGGCCTCTGCCATCCTGGAGGCCGTGGGCCGTGACATGGAGGCCGGAAACTGGGGCACCTACGACTGGTTCGCCTCGGACAACGGCGGCGATTACGCCCTGGAGCTGAGCCTGTACTTCGACGGTCCCGGCGGTGAGGGCCATGACTATATCACCGTCGTTGTCTGCCCTGCCATGACGGAGACCGCCCAGTGCCTGAAGCGGCTGGGGCTGGCATCGGACGAGGATCTGGTGACCTACCGGGAGCTGTATCCGCAGGACTATCTCCAGGACTATGAGGATACCGCGTACTACGGTGCCCAGTCCGGCAACGGCACCGCCGAGGTCTACGGCGCCTCCGGCGGTGTGGCGGTGTCTCCCCTATGAGCAGAGCAAGGGCCCGGAGAAGGCGTCTGAACCTTCGCTTCGCGGCGCTGTGCCTGATGGCCATTTTTCTTCTGGCAGGTGCCGTCATCTGGCTCGCAGCCGGCCGGGGCCTGCCGGCCGAGGGCGTGGAGGTGCCGGACTATGTCCGGCAGGACTTTCTCACGGTGAATCCCTGGTCCCGGCCCGGCACGCCCCTGGAAAAGATCGACGGCGTGGTGATCCACTACGTGGGCAATCCCAGCACCACGGCCCAGGCCAACCGGAATTACTTCGAGTCCCTGTCCTCCGGGGAGACGGAGACCTACGCCTCCAGCCACTTCGTCGTGGGGCTGGAGGGAGAGGTCATCCAGTGCATCCCCCTGACGGAGATCGCCTATGCCTCCAACATCCGCAACGACGACACCGTGGCCATCGAGGTGTGCCACCCGGATGAAACCGGGGAGTTCTCCCCGGTCACCTACCAGCGGGTGGTGGAGCTGACGGCCTGGCTGTGCCGGACCTTCGGCCTGGACCCGGAGACGGATGTGATCCGCCACTATGATGTGACGGAAAAGCTGTGCCCGCTGTATTATGTGGAGCACCCGGAGGCCTGGGACGCCTTCCGGGCGGACGTGGCGGCAGAAATGGACCGCCAGACGGCTGTCTCCTGACACGCGCTGAAAATTTTTCAAGATCGGGTGAAACAAAACGCCCTCCTTCTTCGTCTTAATAAGTAGAGAGGGATTTTACATCAGAGGGGGTCTTTTTCCATGGAA
>JAHZFC010000023.1 GCA_019421525.1 Clostridiales bacterium | reverse complement strand
GGCAGCCGAAGAGCATCCCCGCAGCCCCCGCCAGCATACCGGCGATGACATAGCAGGCAAAGGCGTTGGCGTACTCATTGGCGCCGGTGTTGACGGCGATCTGCTGGCCGCTCTGGAGGGCCCGGTAGTCATAGCCGAACTTGGTATAGTGGAAAATGACGATCATCAGGGCCAGGGCGGTAAACAGGATCAGGAACAGCCACACCGCAGATCCACCGTTGGAGCCGATGAACCGCCGCATCTGATCGGACACCTCCGGCTGGCGGGTGACCACACTGTTGCTCTCGCTGCCCCCGGCCACGATGTATGCGACCGCCTCCAGCAGCAGGGCCACGCCCAGGGAGGTGATCATGGGCGGCAGACGCAGCACCAAGTACAGCCCGCCGGACAGCGCACCGGCCGCCGCCCCGGTGCCCACGCCCGCCAGCAGCAGCAGCGCCATGTTATCCACCCCGGCGCAGGCCAGCATGATGACCACCGTGGAGGACAGGATGATGATGCTGCTCACCGAGAAGTCGAACCGCCCCGAATGGAGGTTGATGGACACGGCAAAGGCCACCAGCGACAGATAGGCCAGGCCATAGGTAAACGTGGATACGGACAGGCCGTTGATGAACAGTCCCGTGCCGAAGGCCGCGCACAAGATATTTGCCGCGATGAAGCAGACCACCGGGATGACCAGGATACCTGCCGCACGTTTGATGATGTTCTTGCCCATATGTATGCTTCCCCTTTCACTGCTTCGCGCCGGGCGGCGTGATCTTCATCACCTGAGCCTGCCGGCGGCCCGCGCCAGCGGGCTCAGGTCGTGAGATCCGCCTCCCCGCCCGCCCGGGCTGGGCCCGGGCGGGCAGAAAGACCTCCTCTGTCAGTTGAAATCGGTGTTGGGTATGCCGGTCTCATACTCGATCATGGCGGCCATCATGCCGCCCACGCGGTAGGCGTGCTGCTCAGCGCCAAACATGATGGAGCCGCCGAAGATGGCAAAGTCGGTGTAACCGGCATCAATGTAATACTTGGCCAGACGGTAGCCGGCCTCGGCCTCGTTGTACTTGCCGGGGCCCACGGCGCCCAGGTAGCTGTCCAGGGTCTCCAGGTCCATCAGGTCGTCGTCCTCGGGCTGGGAGGCAAACTGGACGTACTTCATGCCGTGGCTGTTGCAGGCCTCGGCCTGGTCGTAGCTGGAGCCGGAAGACAGGGACACGATGGCGTCGAAGCCAGCGGCAGCCCAGGTGTCGATCTGGTTGACCTCGTTGGTGGCGTTGCCCTCGGTGGACTCGGAGAAGGTGACGGAGAAGCCCATGGCGTCGGCCAGCTCGGTGAGGTAGCCCTCATAGGCCAGGGCCTCGTCAGAGGTCACGTCGTTGCGCAGGATGCCGATCTGATACTCTTTGGACAGGGTGGCCACAGGCTCGCTGCCGTAAGTGTTCTTGGTCTCCAGGACCTTGTCCCACTGGGCATTGGACACGGCGCCCATGAAGGTGTCGTAGTGCGCGTTCATCAGGGCGGACACCACGCCGGCGTTGTAGGCGTAGTTGCCGGCGGTATCCTCAGCCAGCACCTGGTCCAGCTCATCCACAGAGTGGACGATGGCATGGCTCATGGTGACGGCGGGAGCGTTGCCCTCAGCGTCGGTCAGGGGGTTGCCCTCCAGGTCCCGAAGGATCAGGGCAATGGCGGGGCCGATCATAGAGGGGTAGGAGCCGGAGCAGAAGTCGTACACGCCGCCGGCCAGCAGATCCCGGAACTCGGGGGTCAGGGAGTCGATGCCGCCCACACGGATGTCGGTCTCCTCCGCGGTGCGGGCCAGGCCGCCGAAGTTGAAGGCGAACTGGGAGGAGCCGGCCATCAGCATGACCTGGGCCCCGGAGTTGACCATCTGGGTCAGGGAGCCGAACCAGGCCTCGTTGAAGTCATAGCCCTGGGCATAGCCGGTGATGGTGAAGATCTCGGAATCCAGGCCGTTCAGGTCCAGGGTGGTGTCCGCGCGGAGCTGCTCGGCGATGTCAGCATAGGTGGTCTTGCCCTTGTAGTTGGTGTTGTAGGCGGGCTCCACAGAGGGCTCTGTAGAGGCGTCCGGCTCAGTGGACTGCACCACATCCTCGCTGGAGGGCGGGGTGCTCTCGTTGCTGGTCCCGTTGCCGCAGGCGGCCAGGCTGAGGCTCATGGCCAGCGCCAGGCCCATGGCGAGCATCCGCTTCAGGTAAGTATGCTTTTTCATAGTGTCCTCCTCATTTCATTTTTTGGTGTATTATCATCAAAGCGTTTTTGCTTCGACAATCCTGATTATCTGGGGAGCAGCTTGGTCCGATAGCTCAAGGAGAGCAGCGTCACTACGGTCAGGAAGAGCACTGCCTTCACCACCTGGGTCACGGCGGAGCCGGTGTTTGTGTCCAGCAGCAGGAGGGTCATGAACTGGTCCAGGAAGGCCATAGAGAAGCCGCCGATGAAGGCCGCCAGGGCCTTGGTGCGGGGGCCGCCGGAGATGGCCATGCCGCCGAACACGATGGCGATGAGCATATTCATGCCCACGCCGCTGCCGGAGGAGGTGGAGATGGACACATCCTGCAAAATGGTGAAGTAAGCGGCCAGGCCCACGCCCAGGCCCGCGATGGTGAAGGAGAATATGGTGATGCCCATGGGGGCGATGCCGGTGAGCCGGGCGCAGACGGGGTTGCCGCCGATGAACTTCTGCCGCCGGCCCATCTTCATATAGTTGAACAGAAAGGCGCACAGCAGTACGAAGATCACCAGCATGGCCAGCTGGAACCACATATTCCCCAGCACCTGGTAGTATACGTTGTCCGGGTTGCTGGGCCTGGACAGGCGGGTGTCGATGCCGTTGGCGTCCACATTGGAGATGATGAGGGTAGCCAGGGCGGTGAACACGCTCATCATGGCGATGGTCATGACGAACACAGGCAGGTTGAACACAGAGGCCAGCGCCGCGTTCACCAGAGAGAACACCACACACACCGCGATGCACACCACCAGCATCAGGATGAGACTGCCGGTGGCGTTATACACCGCAGCGCCCACAGCAGCGGACACCAGCATATTCGCGCCCAGCGACAGATCGAAGGAGCCGATGGCAAAGATGAAGGAGGCGCCGGTGGCCAGAAAGCCGATGATCATGGCCCGCTT
This sequence comes from Clostridiales bacterium, assembly GCA_019421525.1. Classification (GTDB taxonomy): domain Bacteria; phylum Bacillota; class Clostridia; order Oscillospirales; family Oscillospiraceae; genus Enterenecus. Next base: position 17,096 of record JAHZFC010000023.1, on the reverse strand, counting down.
GATGACCACGATGAGGTTGGTGTCGATGTCGTAGCCCTTCGCGATACACACGGCGAAAAAGAGCGCCGCCAGCACCGCCGTGCCGATGATGGGGATGAAATTGGTCAGGCGCTTCATCAGAAGGGCGCTGCGCAGCCGTTTCTGCTGCAACTCGCTGGAGGCCAGATTTTCCTGATTGACTTGTTCCATATCGTTGCCCCCTCCTCAAATCATGTAGTTGATGATCTCACGGTCGGACAGTTCCGCACTCCGGGGGAACTCGTGGGTGATGCGCCCGTCCTTCATGATGACCAGCCGGTCCGACATGCCGATCAGCTCCGACATCTCCTCTGAGATCATGATGATGGTCTTGCCCTGCTTTTTCATCTGATACATCATCTGATACATGGACTGCTTCACGCCCACATCGATCCCGCGGGTGGGGCAGTCCAGGATCAGGATCTGAGAATCGCATCCCAGCCATTTGCCAAAGACCACCTTCTGCTTGTTGCCGCCGGACAGCTGGGAGACCTCCTGGTCGATGGAGAAGCATTTGATCTGCATGGTGTCCCTCTGCTTCTCCACATAGGCCTTCTCCCGGCCGTATGTGATGAGGAAGTTCTTGATGGCGAACCGGTCCAGCCCGGCGATGGCGATGTTGTCCCGGATGGAGGTCTGGGTGTTCAGCGACTCCACATCCCGGTCCTTGGCCACATAGCCGATCCCCCGCTTCATGGCGAAGGCGGGGCTGACCACCGTCTCGCCCTCCTCCTTTCGGGTGTATACCAGGACAGAACCCTCCTCCAGCTTGATGTCTCCGAAGAGCACCTTGCCCACAGTGTGCATCCCGCAGTGGGACAGGCCGCCGATGCCCAGGATCTCCCCCTCGTGGGCCTGGAGGTCAAAGTCCACCAGCTGGCTGCCCAGGCCGCCGCCGCGGATCTCCAGCACCACCTTGTCCCCATGGCTCCCATCCCAGTCGCTCCGGTAATAATCGCCCTGCATCTCGCGGCCGATCATGGAGGCGCGGATGGCGTCGTCGTCATATCCCGCCTTCTCAAAGGTCCGGATGATATGTCCGTCCCGCAGGACAGTGAGGGTGTCGCACCGCTCCTTGATCTCATCCAGGTCGTGTGAGATGAACACCACCGCCCGGTCGCTCTCCCGCATCCGGTCCATCAGGCCGTAGATGATGTCGCGGCCCTTCTGGGACAGGGCGGTGGTGGTCTCGTCCACCACCAGCACCTGCGGCTCCTGCATCCACACCTTGGCCACCTCCACCAGCTTGCGGTCCTGCATATCCAGGGTGTCGGTCCTGGCCCGGGCATCGATGTGGGACGCGCCGATGTCATCCAGCGCCTTCTGTGCCGCCTTCACCATGGCCGAGCCGTTGATGAAGCCCCAGCGCCTCCCGTTCTTTTTGTGGAAGGAGGCAAACCGGTCCGCCTGGCACAGGAACATGTTTTCCGCCACGGTGATCTCAGGCACGGTGCCAGTCTCCTGGACGATCATGCCCACCCCCCGGGTGGCCGCCCATTCCATGGAACGGGGCTTCCAGGGCTGTCCCTGGTAGAACATCTCACCGGAGTCCGCCGGCTGCATCCCGGAAAAGATGGACGTCACGGTAGATTTCCCAGACCCATTCTCTCCGATCAGGCCCCGGACCTCGCCCCGCTTCACCAGCAAGTCCACTTTGTCCAGTGCTACCACAGGGCCAAACACCTTCGTGATGCCCCTGCATTCCAAAATGACCTCATGCCTCGCCGCCTGTTCCATGCGCGCACCCCTTTACTAAAAAACAGAGCCTCATCCTATAAGCTTTCAAATGATTTGTATTTTCCCCAATATAACTTTCATGTTTTATTTTTATAAACAAATCACATTGTCTGTCAGAGCTCTTTCTCCCTGCTTGCATTTTATTATATAGGCAAAAATGCATAAAATTCAACGAGATAACTTATGCTCCTATCATTAAATTTTTGGGGCTTTTACATTTCTTTTCCCATTCCTTCTTCTGCTTTTCTTAAAAAATGAAAGGTCTTATTGACAAAGCCCACAAAATGCGTTACTCTTATCACCGGTGAACTATATGAATGATACATATTATCCCTTTGCCTTTCCGCCCAGCGTCCCCTTCCAAGTCCAGCTCACCCAGATCACAGATATCCATAAGCACTGGCATCCCACAGCAGAACTGATCTTTATCCTGAGGGGATCTGCCACCGTCCAGGTCCTGGGTGAGACCAGCCATCTGCAGGAGGGAGACCTGCTGCTGGTCAACAGCAACCAGATCCACGAGCTGTCCAGCCAAGACAGCAGTCTGGCATTGATCGTGCACCTGGATCTGCACAAATTCGACCTGTCCCTCACGGAGGCAGACCAGCTCTATTTCCTGTGCAACTCCAGCAAAGACGAGGACAAAGGGCGGTATGACGACCTGCGCAGCCTGATCGCGCTGATAGTGGAGCGCAACGCCGCACAGCCTCAGGATGCCGCCGCGTTATACGACAACAAATCCTTCGCTTACAGCATGCTCAAGGAGCTGACCCAGAAATTCCAGACGTCCCGCACCGACTTCGCAGGCGGCCAGGACAAATATCTGGAGCGGATGAACGAGATCGTTCGCTACATCGACGAGCACTACCGCGAGGACCTAAGCCTCGTCCAGCTGGCCAACGCCGTCCATCTGTCTTCGCCTTACCTCTCATCTCTGTTCTCCCGCTATCTGGACACGACCTTTTCCGATTACTACAACAGCGTACGTTTGAGCCACGCAGTCAGCGACCTGACTTCCACAGACGACCCCATCGATACCGTGGCGCTGAACAACGGCTACGCCAACGCCCAGTCTTTTGGCCGGGCCTTCAAATCCAAGTACCAAACCCTCCCCAGCGTCTACCGCAAAGCCCACAGAAAAGCGGACCATTCGGGCGTTGGAAAGGACAAACGGACCAATTATCTCAGCGAACGTCTCGGCCCCGGTGGATTTGATCTTTCGTCCATCTCCCGTTACCTCCCCCACCGGGACCAGATCAGCTCGCCCCGTCGGGAACGGGAGGCGCTGGATATCTCCTGTGACTGGGGCTATGTCGTTGGCCGTTTTGATGACCGCTACCGCAAGCTGGTAGGGATCGGCAGTGCTAAGGAGATCTTGTACCGGGAAATCCAGAATCAGCTGGAGGATATGCAGCGTCAAATCGGTTTTGAATACATCAAATTCCACGGCCTCCTGTCCGATGACATGATGGTGGTCACCCGAACCGACACAGGGGATCTGGCATTCAACTTCAGAACCATCGACATGGTGTTCGATTATCTCTTTTCCATTGGTCTGAAGCCCATGCTCCAGCTGTCCTTCATGCCCATCGAGCTGGCCCAGGACCGGCAGAAGATCATCTTCAACAACAAATACAACACCTCCCAGCCAGCCCGCCTGGAGGATTGGCTGGACCTGGTGCGCGCCTTCTTCCGGCACATCATCGGGCGCTACGGCCTGCGGACGGTAGAGACCCTCCCCGTCCTGCTGTGGAACAACGCCGACTCCTCCACCGAGATGTTCGGCATGCAGGACGATCTGGCCTTTTTCCAACTGTACTGTGAGACATTTCAGGCCGTCAAGGCTTTCAGCCCTAACATCCAGGTGGGGGCCCCGCCTATGACGTTCATGCATCAGGAGAGCATCGAATGGGCCCGCCGCTTCTTCCGCTGGGAGCTGGGGCACGGAGTTACGCCGGACTTCTTCTGTGCTCAGTATTACGGCGTGGTCTGGCAGCCCGGTCAGATCAAAATCGACCTGCACTCCTGGCAGCCCGACCATCTGGTCCCCCACACGCCAGGTGGCTCCCAACTTCCGCTGATGGCCGGAATCCCGCTCTCCCACGATCCGGATCATCTGGAGTCATTCCATGAATTTTTGACACAGTTCCAAGCCGAACTGGGCCTAGAGCATCTGCCCCTATGGATCACAGAGTGGAACCTGAGCGTCTCCCATTCCAATCTGATCAGCGACACGCTGTTCGCCGGCTGTTATGTCATCAAAAACGTCCTGGAGCATAGCGACGGGCTGGCCTGCCTGGGCTACTGGGCCGTCTCCGACTTCATCGAGGAGCAGCCCCTCTCTGACGATATTTTCCACGGAGGGCTTGGCCTGTTGACCGTCAACGGCATCCGCAAGCCCCAATTCCTCGCTTACCAATCGCTGCGGCAGCTGTGTCCGGAGGTCCTGGCCCGGGGCAAGGGATATATCGTCACCCGTTCCCAGGACCGGATCTCGATCCTCTTGTACAACTATGAGCATTTCAGCGATATCTTTGCCAATAACAAAAGCCTCAACGTCAACAAGACCACCCGATATACCCCCTTCTCCGAGCAGCGCCGCCAGCCCTTCTCGCTCCGGCTGTCCGGTCTGCCCCTCCGGCCTGTATCCGAGGCGGTGGAGTTCATCATCGACCGGGAACACGGCAGCGCCTTTGACTATTGGGTCAAGATGGGTGCCCCCGACGGGGGCCGGATCCCCGCTCTGGACCAATACCGGCTGGAACACCTGAAAGCCAGCGCCCACCCCCTGGCCCGGTCCATAGAGCCCAGGATCTCCCAGGGCGTACTGGAGTACGACGCGGTACTGGAACCTCTGGAGTTCCGCCTGATACAAATCGATTTCTGCGACAAATGAGAAAGGACGATCGTCATGCAGCCCGACCTTTTGGATATCTTTGCCTCGTATACCAGCTGGAAATACAGCGAGGACACCTGGATCATCAACTTCATGCAGGGCTCTCAAAACATGTACCTGCTGGAGGGGACGGACACAGCCCTGCTGATCGACACCGGCTGGGGCTCCGGCACCCTGCGCGCCTATGTGGAGCGCCTGACCGGCAAGCCCGTCCGGGTCATCCTCACCCACGGCCATCTGGACCACTCCGGCAGCTGCGGTGAGTGGCCTGCCGCCATGATGCTCCCCGGCGCGGACAGTGACCTGCTCACCCTGGCCAACGGGCCCTTCGATGTGTCCCGGCTACCCCATCCCGACTTCGTCCATCAGTATGTCCAGGACGGCCAGGTGCTGGACCTGGGGGACCGCCCCATCGAGTTGCTGGACATCTCCGCCCACTCCAACGGCTCCCTGGCCCTGCTGGACCGCCGGAGCGGCTGCCTCTTTGTGGGCGACGAGGCGGAGAGCGCCCAGGTGCTCATGTATGAGACCTACCCTCACCCGGACCGCCCGCCCTTCGTGCTGGACCAGCGGCTGCGGGCCCATCGGGCGAACATGCTCCGGCTCAAGGGGCTGTCCGGTCAGTGGCACACCCTCTTCCCCGCCCACAACGGCGCGCCCATCGCCCGCTCTTATCTGGACGACTACATCGCTCTGGTGGAGCACATCTACGACGGCACCGCAGTCATCGAAGACAAGCTCAACCACATCCACGCCGAGGCGGGGGATCCGGATCACAAGCTGTGCCGGGTCCGCTGGGATAAGGCCTCCTTCTTCGTGGTCAAGGCCGACCTGCTGGAGCTGTGGGGCACCGGCCTTTCCTGACCCTCCGCCCCGCCCCGCCGGGCGCACCCCGTGTGCGCCCGGTCTTTTTTGTGAGAACGGGACGCGCCGCGGAAGCGGGCTTCCGCGGCGCGTCCCGCAAAAGGAGGATGGCACAGGTGGGGGAGATATGCGTTTCTGTGATCATTTGTGAGCGGACCGCCACCCGGCCAAGGAAGGGAAGTTAAATCAATATTTCAACCAACATATCCAAATCTAACTCTCAGGGTTTAGCTACACTATTCCCAAAGACACTAAATTCAACCAGGCCAGGATAGATGTCATCAGACCAGTCGGTGATGGTGATCTTGACGAACTGGCCCAAGACAGGCTCGTCAGTTCGGTAATATTGGACCGTTCCTGTATCGCTACTGTCTGTCTTTTCGTATAGTGTGGTCCAGCAGTCTGCATTGGCCGGATCCATAGGATTGCTTGTGCCGTTGAAGACTTCTACCTTATAATTGATATAAGCTGGGGTCTCCCGGACCTGATCTCGATTCTTGTTGATTTCCTTCCACAGGATGCGGAAAGAATCCACCTCATAGTTGCCCTTGAAGGACACCAGATAGAAGGGTTGCTCGTCGTCAGCCGCGGGCTGCCACCAGGTGATGCCGGAATCGTCGTTGGCGTACACGGGATGACGGCCTTCGGCATAGCTGGAGATTGCGTAGCCCTGCTTCAGGGTCAGCAGGTCGTCCCGGCACTCGTTTCCCTCGGCGGGGTTAGCCAGCGTTCCGGGGACATACTGGGGCAGCTCGGACAGGTGGGGCACCACCAAATTGCCCTGGCTGTCGATCATGGCAGGATCGCAGCCGATCATGCGCTCCATATCGCCCTCATAGCCCACGTTCACGGTGTAAAAGCACCACAAAGTGCCGTTGGGGCCCTCCACGATGGAGCCGTGGCCGCCACCGCGCACCGCGCCGCTGGTGGAATCGGTCTGATTGATGATTTCCTTCTCCTGGAGCTCAAAGCCGTCCAGCGGACCGGTGGTGGACTGATAGCAGCCCATCGTATAGGAGTCGTACTGGGTGCCGGAGGTGGCCCAAGTCAGGTAGTAGGTGCCGTCGATCTTCACCATCCAAGCGCCCTCGGGGAAGCCGTTCTCATAGTCTTGGTGGTTCTGGCCGAAGTTCTGCCACTTGTAGCTGTTGTCGTACTCGATGATGATCTTGGGCTCAGTGATGAGCTCGGTGGGGTTGTCCACGTTCATCTCAGCGCCCATGATGTAGGGACCCATGCCCCAGTACAGGTACATCCGGCCGTCATCGTCCACAAAGATATTCACGTCGTTGTTCTTGGTGATAACGATGCCGTCCTCCAGATTGTCCACGAAGCTCTTGCCGTTGTAGGTGAATTCACCCAGGTCGGTGAAAGGACCCTCGGGGCTGTCGGCACTCCACAGGTGGGTGCCGTTACCGGCCAGGTAGAAGGTGTCCTTGCCGTTCTCATCGGTGCGCACAGCAATGCTGGGAGCCATGCCATAAACGTAGCTGAGATCATAGAATTCCCAGTTGACGAAATCGGTGGACTTCCACATGGAGCCGTTGGAACCATAGATGTACCAGGTGTCATTGTAGTAGAAAGCCGCAGGGTCGGCGGAAGAGCGGGTGTCGTTCTCTGTCAGGTAGGAGGCGGTGCCCCGGAACATATCCTGGAAACGCATATGGGTGATCTTCTCCAGCGGATCGTTGGGGATGGCCATGTTGCCGATCATCTGCCCAATCTCAAAGGGGTTCTCAGAAATAACGCCCTTGTTTTGGCTGCTGGACATCTGGTAATCCAGAGGCAGTGGGTTGATGTAAGTCTCAGCCTGGGCCTGGGAAACCAGGAACTGCTGATTGCTGTTCAGGGTCTTTTCGGTGAGCTCCACCTCAGAGTTTGCCCCATCCCAGTTCACATCCAGTCCCAGCGCCTCCGCAAGAGCTCGTACAGGAAGATAGGTAGTCCCGTCAATGTAGATGGGATCTACTCCTTCGCCGTTGACATCCGCCAAATCGATCTCGCGTCCGTCCAGGGTGACCGTGAGTTCGGGGTCCGCATTTGCCTGGACCGAGTAGACGGCGACAGCGGTGCCCATGGCCCCTACCGCGATCGCAAGCGCCATCAGGATGGACAAGATCCGTTTTTTCATAATTTTGCTTCCTCCTCTTTTTCTGTGTGGCCGGTGCCTGTGCCAAGCAAGCTCCATTTTCGCGGCAAAAAGCACGAATTCGAAGCTATTTTCCGGCTCGTTGTATGCATATTATACAACACAGTTTTGGAGGAAGCTATCGCCAAATCTGAGGCAGATCTTCAAAAATCGGTCATGGTCATCAGCGGGCCTCCGGGCTGTGGAGGGCGGAATACCGCTGCCGGTATTCCGAGGGAGACGTACCAGTGGCCAGCCGGAAGGCGCTGGAGAAGTGGGACAGCCGGTCGAACCCAGCCAGCTCGCCGACCTTTCCAACGGGGTCGTCAGTGCTGCGCAGCAGGCGCTTTGCCATCTCGATCCGCAGCTCCTGGACCAGAGTGGTGTAATTCTTGCCGGTATAGGCCTTGATCTGCTTGCCCAGATAGCTGGGGTCATAGTGGAACAGGGCGGCGGTCTCATTCAGGGTGGTGGTGCGGAAGTTGTCCTGGAGGTGTTTGAGCACCGCCAGCATGGGGGCCGTTCCCCCGGGCTTGGTCTGCCAGCTGTAGCGGGCGTACTGTCCGCCGCACCGCCGCAGAGCCGTGGCAAAAAAGATCTCGATATAGCTGGCGCACACCGACTGGTAGTATTCTTCCTTCGCGTAAAATTCATGGAATATATTGCGCAAAAGGGTACGGACATACCCACCGGGGGGCAGAAAAAAGACCAGGCATCCGGCGTCGCTCCCCTCCAGGCCGGAGCGGAAGAAGTCGGACAGGACGTTGTCCTGTCTCAGAAGCTGGTGGAGGGTGTTTTCCACCGTCTGCTCAGCCAGGGGGATGTAGATCGTGTGGCACCCTGGTCCCGCCACGATGTCGTGGGACAAGTGGGGGGCGATGATGCCCAGGGACCCCTCGGGCAGCGTCTGACAAGAACCTTCCCGGAACAGGCGGAGCGTGCCCTGGATGTTGTAAAACAGCTCAAAGCAGTCATGCCGGTGCAGCCCCAGGGCCTGATCCTGGGCCAGCTTAGAGGGCATCGTATCCAGCCCCAGCAGCTGCTCGGCAGCCTTTGCCCCCGACGTGCCGTGCTGAAAGGCCCGGTAAAACAGCGTCATCTCCACCGGGATCTGGTCGATGCGCCGGTAAAAGCCGTCCATATCCTCCATATCCCAATCCAGAAAGGAGACCGCCGGGAGCGCCTCTTCTCGGTGGACGGCACCGCTCTGACAAAGCTCACCGACCGCGTCAAAAAAACTGTATGTCTTACCGCAGGCCTGAGCATGCTCGGTAAGCTTTTTCTGAACTTGCCCCCAAAGCAGGTATTCTTTCACGGTCCGTATCCTCCTTGCAAAAGAAATCATGTTCTCATTTTAAGTCTAAAATTTAAGAAAAACAACATGGTTTATTATGTAAAATGACCACTCCATTTTTTCCCGCCGTTTTGCATTTCGAAAAAAATCAACGATCATGGTGCAAATATTTTTATTTCATCTGTTGGATGGGTCCTACCCTGGCACAGCGCACCCGTTCTACAGTCAAGGCACGCCTTCTGCTGAAAGAGGAAGTGGTGCTGGCCGTACCCAAAGGGCACCCCCCTCGCCGGGCAGGGGGCGGTTCGCCCCGAAGAGCTATGCCGCTACCCCCTCATCAGCCTCTGCCGGGGCCGGGCTATGCGGGACATTGAGGACATCCTGTGCGCCCAAGGCGGCATCACCCCCCACCGGTCAGTGGAGTGCGACACACCGGCCATCCTGCGCAGCCTGGTCACCCAGGGGCTCGGCATCGCCTTCGCGGCCAGCCGGAGCTGGTTTGTGGAGCCTGACAACCAGGTCCAGCTGATTCCCCTCGCCCCCCGCCATTGGCGGTATGTCACCCTGCACCCCGCTCCTCAGCTGCTGAACGACCCGGCCATACTTTTGCTATGCAAGGAGATACAAAGCTTCTTTCGCTCTATTAGTCCAGAAATGATTTGAACTACCGCAGTATCCATGTCGTTTCAATCGGAATCTATCTCCTTTAGATTTTCATTCCGGTTACAGTTGAGTTTTTCCCGTGCTTTACTTTGAGTTCAAACGATGCTGCCCCCCGAAGGATTCATCCCCGCCTGGACAACATAGCAATTCTCCATGGTCACCGGGGCGTTATAGAGGCTGGTCAGCAGGTACTGCTTGATGTTGCGCACCTGGGTGGTATTGCGCTGGAGACAGTCCAGCACGAAGTTCAGATGGTCTCCATTAAGTCCCAGCAGGCGGCGGCGCACCAGGGCCTGGGGCACCTCGCTGCCCGCCACCCGGATGGTCTCCCGCTTGGAGCAGGCCGCTTCCACCATCAGCTCCACCAGCTCGTCCACCTGGCCTTTGTCCCAGGGCCGGTCCCGGATCAGTTCGGTGTAGCCGATGTTGCCCAGGATCTGCGCCCGGCAGTCGGCCATCTCGTCCGGGTCCATAGCCGCTCCGCGACTCCGCCGCCTCCGTTCCTTTCGTGCTGTCCCCAGGCCGGATGGCGGCAGGGAGGGGGAGAAGGGGAGGGAATGAGTCCTTTGTGAGTTCGTATTTTCTTGGTCTTTATTTCTTGTATCTTTCTTTATTTGCGTGGGAAAAACCGTCGACGGATCTGCCGTCGGCGGTTTTTCCGTCATCGGTTTTCCCGTCGACGGGTTCTCCGACGACGGAAAAGCCCACGACGGCAGGGCGGAAGATGCCCCCGCCTCCGCGTCCTCAACCCCGGCCTGATTTTCCGCCGGGGCGTCGGGCTGCGTATCATTCGGCCCCTCCGGCAGCTGCTCCGGCTGTCCCTCCTGGGCCTCGGAGGACGGCTCCGCCGCCGGTTGGTCGGCGGGCTGCTCCCGGATGATGTACTCGTTGACGCCAAACTTACCCGCCTCGTCGGTGGTCTGCCGCCGCTGGACGTACCCCGCCCGCTCCAGCTCCACGATGGCTCCCCGGATGGCATCCTTCCCCTCCTGGCAGATGCGGGCCAGGCCGGACAGGGTGTAGTCCCAGTCCTCCGGAAGGGACAGCATCAAAGACAGCAGGCCCTTGGCCTTGAGGGAAAGGGACTTGTTTCGGAGGTGGTGGTTGCTCATCACCGTGTAATCCCGGGTCCGCTCCACGCGAAATACTGCCATGTATAGTCACTCCTCATATCGTTCTGTTTTCAAAAGCGCGGGGCGTGGATGACCACGCCCCGCTTGCCGCTATTCGCCGTAATAGACTGGCCGGGCAATGGAGGTGAACCCCTCCAGCCCGGTGATCACCGTGTTGTTGTAGCTGCTGGCGCAGTGGATGATGCGCAGCTGCCCTTCCTCGTCCCAGCCGCCCACGATGCCCACATGGGAGTCCTCGGGGTAAAACACCAGGTCCCCAGGCTGGGCATCCTCCCAGTCGATAGGCTCACAGTAGCTGTGCTGGGCGGCGGCTCCGCCCCCGTGGCCGATGACGTACCCGCCATTGGTGGCGTTGTAAAATACCCAGTCCACAAAGCCGGAACAGTCCAGCCCGTAGGGGCGGTACTGGCCGGAGGTCACGCTGCCCTCGGCGGTCACCTTCCGCAGGCAGCCCCAGCGGTCATCCCACCCCAGGGTGAGGGATTTCCCGCCCCACCAGTAGTTCACCTTGCCCACCAGGGAGCAGGCCGTCTCCACCACCGCCCGGCGTACGGGGGCTAAATCCTCCGGGAGCGCCTCTACCAGCGCCGCGGCGTCCGCCTGGGAGATGGACAGGTCGGTGATGAGGCCGTCCAGCAGTTCCGTCTCCGCCAGCAGCTCGTCCAGCGTGATGTTTTGTTCATCGGTAAACCCATATAGTTCCCGCATCTCGTCGGCGGTCTTGGCCTCCACGGTGAGGTGCAGGACGGTCCCGGCGTCAGTCTCCTCGGTCTCTGTGGTGATGGCGGTCATGTCCCAAAACACCTTCTTCAACCGCTCCACCCGGTCTGAATCCAGGGTGAGTACGTCCACGCCATCCGCCCCCAAAGTGGTCCGAACGGCAAACACCGCCAGCACCTCCCGCCAGTCCGGGAGCTGGCCGTCCAGCTGGATGCCGGCGTAGTCCCCGGCTTGCAGTTCGGATAGATAGTCCGCCAGGTCGATGTTTACCTGGGCGATGGCCCCGTTGGGGGGGACCGTCCCCGGCTCCTGCCGCTGGCCGGAAAAGAAGATCCCGAAGGGGGACAACAGCAGCAGGCCCACGGTGCAGATGAGCAGCACCACCGCCAACACCACGCCGCCGCCCGCGGCCAGCAGGGCGGCCACGCTGCGGACCGCTGCCAGCGCCCCTTTCACCGCGCTTCCAGCCCGCTGGGCGGCCTTTTTCGCCCCTTTTCCCGCCGCAGACGCGGCCCGTTTGGCCGATTGGGTCTGGCGGACGGCCTGGGCTCCTTGGGCCGCCTGCCGGCCTGGCTGGGCCGCTGTCCCGGCGGCGGGCTGACCCCGGTCCAGGGTCTTGACCGCCCTTCTCCCGGCCCGGTCTGCCCCTCTGGTGCGGATCGATTCGGGCCGCTTATCCATGGGATGCGCCGCCGTTTTCTGGGCCTGCCCGGGGAGAGGGGCAGGACCGTCATTTCCTGCGGTCACGGTCCTCCTGTCGGCCCGGCCTGTGGCCAGGGGCGAACTCTTGCGGGCATTGCCCCCAGGGACGGGGATGTCCGCCCCGCTTTGGACCACATGCTGCCGCCCCTGAGTTACCGGCTGAGCCCTTGGGCCAGCCTGGGCGGAATGGGACGGTGGACGTTCCAAAGGCTGCGCCTTGCCGTCCGCTTCCGCACAGGGTTCCAGCCCGACCAACGGGCCGTTTTTTTCGTCTCTGCCCCTGCGGGTCATGCCTTTTCCGGCGGCATCCGCCGACCTCTGCCGTCCCCGCTCCCGGACGAACACCGCTGTCCCCTGGCTTCCGCCCTGAGGCTGATGGGTCACCGGGGTTGCGGTCTGCTGCCGAATGTAGGCTTCCTTGGTCTTCACCGCCGGGCGGTACCGGTCTTGCCCTGGTATTTGGCTCTCCTGACCAGGCGCGGGAACAGCGGTTTCGTTGTCTGCACTCGTACATGTTACATCTCTTTCTCGGCGGGGCCATGAGTGTCGTGGGGCCGCTGGCCCTGCTGCTCCGCCGGGCAGTCCCTCTCTGTCTCCCATGGGGGCGACCGCCTCCCGGGTCTTAATGATCGGGCGGCCCGTGTCCCCTTGGGGCCCGGTCCTTCCTGGTGTCGCTGTTCCAGCCTGTCCGGTGTGCTCCGCCCCAGACTGGGCCTTCTCCGGGCGCTTCCTGCCCCGGGCCAGCCCCTCCGCGGCCCGCTCTGCACGCCCCGGGACACGGGCGGCGACGTCCTCGATCTGGTCGCCGCCGTACTCGTCCCGCTGTCCCTGCTGGGCGGCGTCCCGCAGCTGGGTGCGCAGGCGGTCTGCGCCGCTCTCCAGCCCCCGGCGGACGGCGTCCGCCCCCTTCTCCCGGACGGCGGAACTGCCCTGGGGCTTCTCCTTGATTTTGTCCATATCAGGCGGCCATCATGGCGCTGTCCGAGTCCGAGGGCTTTGTGGTCATCAGCTGGTACAGCCGGGTGTGGCGGGGAAAATCGTCCTGGAAGGGCACGATGGCGCTGCCGCACTTGATGAGCCCCCGCCCCGGCTCCACGTTGGTGATGTAGGACAGCTGGGTGTCCGAGATGTTCAGCAGCCGGGCCAACTCCGCCCGGTCGGTGGCCGCCTGGTTGAGCATCACCAAAAATTCGCTGTTGGCCAGCATGGTACGGGCGGTGTGGGACTGGAGGAGATCATCCACATTCTGAGTAATCCCTGTGCAGCAGGCCCGGTACTTCCGCACCCGCTTCCACAGGGTGAACAGGAAATTGGCGCTGTACTCATGCTGGAACAGCAGATAGATCTCGTCGATATAGACCCAGGTGTTGCGCCCCCGGGCCCGGTTGCGGATGATCCGGTTGAAGATGCTGTCCAGCACCACCAGCATGCCCACCGGCAGCAGCTGCCGCCCCAGGTCCCGGATGTCATAGCAGAGGATGCGGGCGTCGGTGTCCACGTTGGTGGGCTTGGCGAAGGTGTTCAGGCTGCCCTGGGTGAACAGCTCAATGGCCAGAGCCACGTCCCGGGCCTCCGGCTCGGGCTGGCGCAGCAGTTCGGCGTGAAAGTCCTGGAGGGTGGGGGCCACTCCCCGGCAGCCCCGCCGCAGGTAGTCCCGGTAGCACTGGGCGGCGCACCGGTCGATGATGGACTTCTCCCGGGCGGACAGCTGGCCCGCCCCCATGAGCTGCTCACACAGGGACAGCAGGAACTCGGACTTGAGGACCACCGGGTTCTCCCCATCTCCATATCCCTGCTCCATGTCCATGGCGTTGATGTGGTTGGGGGAGGTGGCGGAGATCCCGATGACCTGTCCCCCCAGCCCTTCAATGAGGGGCCGGTATTCCGCCTCCGGGTCGATGACGATGATGTCATCCTGGGTGGACAGGGCCAGGGCGGCCATTTCCCGCTTGGCGGTGAAGGACTTGCCCGAGCCGGACACCCCAAGTACAAAGCCGTTGGCGTTGAGCAGTTCCCAGCGGTCCGCCAGGATCAGGTCCTTGCTGATGGAGTTCTGGCCGTAGTACGCCCCGTGCCGGTGGCGGATCTCCTGGGCCTTGAAGGGGATGAGCACCGCCAGGGATTCGGTGATCAGGGTGCGCAGGGCGTCGATCCGCCGCAGGCCCAAAGGCAAGGCGGTGTCCAGCCCCTCCGCCTGCTGCCAGTGCAGGGTGGTCAGCTGGCACAGGTGGGTGCGGGCGATGGACTGGAGGGCCTTGGTGTCGCTGTCCAGCTGCTCCTTGCTGTCCGCCAGGTGGACCAGGGTGACCACGGCGTAGAACATCCGCTGGTCCCTTGTTGTCAGGTCGTCCAGCATCTCCCGGGTCTCTTTCCGCTGCTGCTCCAGGTCGTAGGGCACCACGGCGGAGAAATTGTTGTTGCTGTTCTGCCGCCGCTGCCAGTTGGTGACGTTGGTCTCCACCCCCAGCAGGCGGTCCTGCATCTCCCGCACCGCCTCGTCGGTGGGCACGGGGATCACGTCGATGGACAGCATCATGGTCCGGTCCAGGCCGGTGAGCTCGCCCACCATGGCATCTTTGATATAGCTGGCGTACTCCTTCAAAAACAGCACTCGCCCGTACTTGTCCCCCATGACGAAGTGGTCCTTCTTGTACTCCAGGCTGTCCGGACAGACGGCGTCCTTAAAGGACCGGCCCCAGCGCATGGACCCCTTCATGTCAAAGGCAAAGGGGGCCTCATCCCCCGCCCGGTAGAAGCCGTGGAGCACCCGCAGGCGCTGGGGTGCGTCCAGCTCCTCCCCTCTTGAGCCCAGGGCAGACAGGCGGCGGGATACCTCCCCGGACACCCGGTCAAAGAAGGTCCGGGCCTCGCCCACGTCCTTCCGGTGGGTGGACAGGGTGAGATACCGCTCCTGGACCACGCTGTTGGACGTATCGGTCACCTTGCCGGTGAGCATGTCGTTGTACTCCTTGCGGTAGCCGTCCAGGCCGTCCCCCTGGGCGGGCAGGAGGATGGTGCGCTCAAAGTCCTGGCGGTCCACCCGCTTGTTGTTGATGGTGATCTTGGTGACGGACCCGGCGTCCAGGGCGTTGAGCAGCTCGGACCAGCCCAGGAACATGGCCGTCTTGTCCTCTTTGGAGGCGATGGCGTAGTTGATGTCGGAAAAGCGGATGGTCTTGGAGTAGGTGCTGCCAAAACAAAAGACCCCATCCGGCCAGATGCGGCGGATGGGGATGGCGTCCTGGACGGAGCGTGGGACTTTGTACCGCTCCCGGTCCCGCTTCAGGGCGGTCTGTAAGGTCTTACTCAACCTTCAGCACCCCCTTCAGACTGGAGCGCTCCATGCACTTTGCGTACAGGTTTTCCGATTTGTAGACCAGCTTCCTCGGGTAGAGAAATTCCGAGCGGACATAGGCCAGGAGGAACTGCTCCAGGGTCATGCCATTGTACTGGAAGAAGCCTCCCAGGGCGAAGGGGAAGGCGCACAGCACACAGACCCAGCCCACCTCCCCCGTGCCCAGCACCGGGCGCAGCGTGAAGTAGGCCCCCACCGCCACGGCCACCGCCAGCAGGGCGAAGATCAGCTGGCGCAGGGAGAGCCCGAAGAACAGGCTCTCCTGATAGTTTCGCACTTCCTTGTTGATGCGTACTTCTATGTTCGGTCACCTCTGCTTTCTTTGACTTTTGCCACACAGCCCCTTGCGGTTTTGCTCGGCGTATGCTATACATACACAACAAAGCCGCAGGGCGCGGCTTTGTTCCAGCGCATGGGCTGGAGCCATCCAGCCATGCGCTGCGCTCCGGGGCACCGATGTGCCCCAGGCCGGTATGTATTGCAGCAATGCCTGATTTTTTGAAACAGCCATATCGCTGCTTCAAAAAATACCGCGGTGATCCCGCGTGGATCAACCGATTCCGGTTGATCCACAGGCATGCTGCCAACATGCCACAAACCTTGGAAGGAGGGGGCCGACATGATGGTTGGTTTATTCTTTGGATTTGGACTTTTGCTTCTCTGCCTGCTGTTCCGGCTGGCGGCACGGCTCCGGCTGGCTGTTCCATTGGCTTATGCGCTCATCGTCCCCACATTGTTCCACCAGTGGTACTACACTCACTACGCCCTGGCCAACGGCATCTGGTATGCCATGCTGATCCTGACCGCCCTGTCCTGGGTGGTCTCCCTGGTCCGGTGGGTGAGGCGGTGAGCGGGCCATTTTCCCGCAAAAAGTGCTTTTGTTTCCAATGCTCTTGTGATATACTGGACACAAGGAAAGGTGGTGTCCCCTATGGCAGTCCATTCTATTTCGGACATTCAAAAAATTGTTTCCGACCTGGCCCGGCAGTACGGCGCGGAGCGGGTCTATCTGTTCGGCTCTTATGCCAGAGGGGATATGACTGCCGACAGCGACATCGATCTGCGCATCGACAAAGGCTCCATCCGGGGCCTTGCCTTTGCCGGGCTGCTGGGCGACCTGGAGGATGCCCTGGGCACCCATGTGGACCTGATCTCCACCGCCGGGATGGATGAGGACTTTCTTCGGGAAGTTCAGAAGGACGAGGTGCTGCTCTATGAAAGCGCTTGACCGCAGTCGGGGCGCTTTGACACACAACCCCGGCGCTGAAGACCTATTGTCTTGAGGTCCTGGACCAGCCTGAGTAGGCTGGTCCAGTTCTTTTCTCCCTTGTTCCAACATAGCGACGGACAGCCCGTTCACCCCAGCCCCATCAGCTCCCGGATGAGCCGGTCGCTCATCTTGATGGCGCCCACCAGCACCAGCATGCTGAAAATTGTCTCCCCGATGTAGTTCCACACGATGGTGGCCGGGGCCAGGGTGCTGTCCGCCATGGCCGGGGGCGAGGCGGCAAAGGCGGAGAAGATCACACAGGCCAATACGATGACGCAGCCCTCCAGACAGATGGCGGCATAGCTTTTCAAAAAGG
>JAHZFC010000222.1 GCA_019421525.1 Clostridiales bacterium | reverse complement strand
AGGCGGCCGCCTGTGAGCGGCGGCTGTCCTTCACGGAGTCCTACCAGGACCTGGCGGACGTGGAAGTCGTCTTTGAGTGCGTCACGGAGAAATTGGAGGTCAAGTACCAAGTCTACCAGCAGATCGAGGCCAACTGTCCCCATCTGAAGGCCATCGCCTCCACCACTTCCGCCATCTCTCCGGCGGATCTGTCCAAGGGCATGACCGTCCGGGAGAAGATCATGGTGGCCCACCCCTACAATCCGCCCCATGTGGTGCCCTGCGTGGAGCTGGTGAAGAACGACTTCACCGACCCGGAGGCACTGGAGGCCGTCTCTTCCCTGTTGGAATTTTGCGGACGAGAGGTGTGTCGGATGAACAAGCCGGCCCCCGGCTTCATCGCCAACCGCCTCCAGCACGCCCTGTACCGGGAGGCCGTCTACATGGTGGAGCAGGGGATCTGCGGGCCGGAGGACATCGACAAGTGCATCCGCTCCAGCTGGGGACCCCGCTACACCTCAATCGGCCTGTTCGACCACTTCGACTACGCGGGTCTGGATCTGATTGCCAACATCGAGACATATCTCTATCCGGATCTGTGCAACGACACCACGGTACAGCCCTTTATCCAGGAGCGGCTGGACCGGGGAGACCTGGGCTACAAGACCGGTGTGGGCGTCTACGACTGGCGCCAGCGGGATATGGAGGACTTCCGCCGGAGGGTCACTGCTCCCTATCTGAAAAACTTCAACTGGAAACTGCCGGAAGATTGAGGTCGTCAATGTCGGGGATATGAAACACTCATGTGTTTTGCGGGTCCTCTAAATCATTGAAACTATCTGCGGCATACTTCTACAAATAAACCATCTAAGGGCCGGTGTAGCTGATACTACACCGGCCCTTAGAGAGTATTTGCAAGCTTTGGAGTCTTAAAAAGCCCCTTTCTCCGATTCCGCCCAGAACGACCTAAAGGTGGTGCTGGCATCCGGACATATTTCGGTTGTGCCCGTTTCCTGCCGGTGCGCGAGCGTGGCCAGGATTCGAAGTCCATGTCTATGTAATAACTTCCTCACCGGTCGCACCGGGAAAGAAAGTCGGTCCATCAAGGTTGCGCAGTTGGCGGAGCGGCCTGGGAACATCTCCAGTCCGTGGAAGAGTGCGAAGATATTGAGAATCAATGTCTTTTCTAGATCCCGGCGACTGGGCCGACCATCGGTTTTTCCCGAGGACATGCGCCTCGGGAAAAACACCGCTCGGCCCGCAAGTGTGGGGGCCGCCCGCCGCTGGCGGGCAGCCCCTGCGCGCGGCGGGCTGTCCCCCTCACCGAAACGGCTCTGCCGGTTCGGTGATTTACAGGACCGTGAAGCCCACGCCCTCCAGCACGGCCACAGCCGCGTCGTCGGTGCGGATGTAGTCCAGGAACGCCTGGGCGGCGGCCTGAGCATCCTCGCCGCTGGTGCTCTTCATCACGGCGGCGGGGTAGATCACCTAGCTGCACATGTCGGCGGTGGCCTCGTCCACCACAGTCAGCTCATAGGTAAAGGCGTCCGTGGCGTAGATGATGCCGGCGTCCACGGCGCCCTCCTTCACCTGGGTGGCCACCTCGGAGACGTTGGAAGCGTAGGTCACCTTGCCGTCGGCTTCCAGCTGGGCGATGTCGATGCCCAGGGTGTCCAGGATCTCCAGAGAGTAGGAGCCCACCGGCACGTCCTCGTTGCCCAGGCACAGCAGATTCAGCTTGTCCGTGGCCAGGTCGGTGAAGGCCTCAATGCCGGCGGGGTTGTCGTCGGGCACTGCCAGCACCACCTTGTTCTCCACAAAGTCCACCCGGGTGTCGGAGTAGACCAGGTCGTTGCCGTCGGTGTTGGTGCCGGTGGTGTCGACGGCGTCCAGCTCATTCATCTGGGCCTGACCAGCGGAGATGAACAGGTCGCAGGTGGCCCCTTCCAGGATCTGGTCCCGCAGGGTGCCGGAAGAGTCAAAGGTGAAGATCAGCTCCACGTTGGGGGCAACCTCGGCGTAGAGGTCGGCGATCTCCGTCAGAGTGGCCTCCATGGAGGCGGCGGCGAACACAACCACCTCCACCGGCTCGGCGGTGGTCTCCGTGGTAGTGTCATCAGTGGTGTCGTCGGTGGTGCCGGTGTCCGTGCTGCCGCCGCAGGCGGTCAGGGCCAGAGCCATGGACAGGGCCAGAGGCAGGGAGAGAAACTTTTTCATGGGAAATCTTCCTTTCTTGATGATAGCATGTTGAAGTCAGGTTTGCAAGCCCGGCGTCAAACCAACGTGATATTCAAGTGAGAATAACGGTGGCCGCAAAAGGGCGCACCCTTTTGCCTGGGGACTTACTCGTCCACGCCCACCATGACGGAGGTGGCCTTGATGACGGCGTAGGCTGTGCCGCCCACCTGCAGCCCCAGCTCCCGGATGGAGCCCATGGAGATGGTGGCGGTGACGATGTTGCCGCCGCCGATGTCGATCCTGACGATGCCGTTTACCGCGCCCTCCTCAATGGAGAGGATGGTGCCCTTGAACTGATTTCTCGCGCTGAGTTTCATAGAGAAGTTCCTTTCTGCGTTTTGTGATGTTATATCCGCCCTCCGAAGCTGTGCCGCGGAGAAGATACCGTGATATGCGCTTGAGGAGAACGACGGCCCGAAACAAGGGCGCGCCTCGCGCCCCTGCTCTGCGGTGTTATTTCCCAAACGGGCAGATGGGCCAGTGGCAGGGCTTGCAGCCGAGACACAATCCACCCTCCCCCAGAGAGACGATCCAGTCTTTTGTGACAGGCACATCCGCCGCCACCCAGGGCAGCACTAGGTCGAAGATGGTGGCCCCGGCGTACA
>JAHZFC010000221.1 GCA_019421525.1 Clostridiales bacterium | reverse complement strand
ATGATAGACAAAGCCGGAATAGAAGTCCACATTGGGGGAAACGCCCTTATACATCTTCCGCTCTCCTGCGATGACCTCCGGGCCCAGCCGGGCCACCAGGGAGTAGAGCGCATACTCCTCGTCTCTCCCCTTTTCCCGGGACAGCGTCTCCACCATGGTGCGCAGCAGATCGGCACGGGGGTCGGACAGGGAATAGACCGCATGGCCCATACCGTAGATGAGGCCCGCCTTGTCGAATGCCTTCCGGTCCAGCAGGTCCTGGAGATATCGGCGCACCTCGTCCTCATCCTTCCAGTCCCGGACCTTTTCCTTCATGTCCTCGAACATGCGCACGACCTTGATGTTGGCGCCGCCGTGCTTCGGTCCCTTCAGGGAGGCCAGGGCAGCCGCCATGCAGGAGTAAGTATCCGTACCGGAGGAGGTGACCACATGGGTGGTGAAGGTGGAGTTATTGCCGCCGCCGTGATCTGCATGGAGGATCAGGCAGACATCCAGCACATGTGCCTCCCAGAAGGAATAGGAGGAGTCGGGCCGGAGCATGGCGAGGATGTTCTCCGCCGTGGACAGCTCCTGCCGGGGCGCGTGGATGAAGAGGCTGCTGCCCTCCCGGTAGTTATAGGCCTGATAGCCATACACACTGAGCATGGGGAACAGCGAGATCAGCTGTACGCACTGGCGCATGACGTTGGGCAGGGAGATGTCATCGCAGCGGTCATCATAGGAGGCCAGATTCAGCACGCTCCGGGCAAGGGAGTTCATGATGTCCTGGCTGGGCGCCTTCAGGATGATGTCCCGCACGAAGTTGGTGGGCAGGGAGCGGTAACAGGACAGCTGACTGCGAAAGCTCTCCAGCTCCGCCTCGTTGGGCAGGTGGCCCAGCAGGAGAAGGTAGGCCGTCTCTTCAAAGCCGTATCGCTTTTCCTTCAGAGCCCCCTTCACCAGATCCTCCACGTCGATCCCCCGGTAGTAGAGCTTGCCGTTACAGGGGACTTCTTCCCCATCCACGACCTTTTTTGCCACGATGTCGGAGATCTCCGTCAAGCCCGCCAATACGCCCTTCCCGTTCAGGTCACGGAGCCCGCGCTTCACGTCGTACTTCACATAGTCATCCGGGTCGATGGAGCTGTTCTGCCGGGCCAGCTCTGCCAACGCTACGATCTCAGGGGTGATGTCACAATAATTCGGATTGCTCGCCATGGATTACCTCCTTGTACGCTGCGGCCTCAGGCCGTCCTTTGACTGTCGATCATGTCTTTCCTATCGATGATAAGCAGTATATCACCTAATTGTTACCAAATCATGAATTGCCCATCGCGGCGGATATGGACATCTGTTCCCAATGTTTTCCGTTTTCCGGATACAAAAGGACCATGGACCTCAGAGAGGACCATGGTCCTTTTGTATCCGAAGAGCTCAGCGCAGGATATCCCGCAGGGCTGCCAGAACCCGTTCCACTTCCTCCGCACGGTTGAAGGCGGAGAAGCTTGCCCGGACTGTGCCGGTCTCTTCCGTCCCCGCCGAGCGGTGGGCCAGGGGCGCGCAGTGGAGCCCGGCCCGTACTGCGATCCCCCGCCGGGCCAGCTGTTCTCCCAACACCTCGCAATCCATCTGTTTTGTCCGGAAGGAGCACAGCCCGCTCTGGCTGACGCTGTCCCCCCGGAACACCTCCACGCCTGGGATCTGTTCCAGGCCGTCCATCAGGCGCCGGACGAGCTGCCGCTCGTGGGCCGCGATCCGTGCCAGCCCCTTGTGTTGGATGGACCGCATCCCGGCGGTCAGTCCCGCCGCGCCGGCGACGTTCTGGGTCCCCGCCTCCAGCCGGTCCGGCAGGAATCCCGGCATGTCCTGGAGGGCGGACACGCTGCCTGTCCCGCCCCGGAGCAGCGGCAGCGGCATCTGTCCTTCCCCACACAGCAGCAGACCGGTCCCCTGGGGGCCATACAGCCCCTTGTGTCCCGGCATGGCGATATAGGCGGCCTTGAGGGATGCCATATCCACAGGCAGGGTGCCCGCCGATTGCGAGGCATCCAGCACG
This sequence comes from Clostridiales bacterium, assembly GCA_019421525.1. Classification (GTDB taxonomy): domain Bacteria; phylum Bacillota; class Clostridia; order Oscillospirales; family Oscillospiraceae; genus Enterenecus. The sequence continues at coordinate 808 of JAHZFC010000221.1, read as the reverse complement.
AAGGGGATCGCTCTGCGTGCGCACAGGGCGGCGATCTCTTCCACGGGCTGGACGAAGCCGAACACGTTGGACACATGGTTGCAGATCACTGCGTCCGCACCCTGCGCCATGGCCCGGTCGAAGGCATCCAGCACCCCGTCCCGGTCGAACAGGGGGGCGGACGCCACCCTGATCTTCCCATCCGGTATGGCCGCCAGGGGACGGGTCACCGCATTGTGCTCATAGCCAGAGATCACCACTGTCCCCCCTGGACGCACCAGGGACCGGATCGCGATATTGAGCCCGTGGGTGGCGTTGAAGGTGACGATCACGTGCTCCGGGTCGGAGACGTGGAACAGCTCCGCCGCCAGCTGCCTGCACTGGAACATGGCCTCCGCAGCCAGCATCCCCGGCCTGTGCCCGCCCCGTCCGGGGCTGGCCATGGTCCCCATGGCGGAAGCCACTGCCTGAGCCACCGACCGCGGCTTTTGCATAGTGGTGGCTGCACTGTCCAGATAGATCATACCGCCACCTCGCTGTACGTTCCCTCTTCATTTTGCAGGAACACCCGTTTGGGCCCCAGCCCCTCCCGGTTGAGCACCTTGAGGGCCGGGGCCAGCCAGCGCTCAGCCACCTTGACGCAATGGGAGCATCCTTCACCGGAGATGAGCTTCGGCGCGCGCATGACATATCCCGATATCCCCGCCCGCTCCAGCACCCGGGCCGTGCGCTGGGCATAGGTCAGGGAACGGCATACGATGAGATAATGAACCATAGGACATCGACCATTCCTTTCCTAGCTGTTTTCATGGTCCTGAGAGGAATGGCG
>JAHZFC010000220.1 GCA_019421525.1 Clostridiales bacterium | reverse complement strand
GTAATCCGCTTGACGTCGATCCCCAGGGCGTTACCCTGCTGGATGTGGTTGTCCAGCATGGCGGCCAGCAGGTTATTGGCCGCACCGATGGCATGGAAGTCGCCAGTGAAGTGGAGGTTGATATCCTCCATAGGAACGACTTGGGCGTAGCCGCCGCCAGCGGCGCCCCCCTTCACGCCGAATACAGGGCCGAGGGAGGGCTCCCGCAGGGCCACCAGGGCGTTCTTGCCCAGGCGGCGCATCCCGTCGGCCAGACCCACGGTGGTGGTGGTCTTGCCCTCTCCGGCGGGGGTGGGGTTGATGGCGGTGACCAGGATCAGCTTGCCATTGGGGGCCTTGCTCTCCTGGAGCAGGCGGTAGTCGATCTTGGCCTTGTACTTTCCGTAAAACTCCAGGTACTCCTCGTCCACACCGGCGGTCCTTGCGATGTCCGCGATGTGCTGCATTTGGGTGCTCTGGGCGATTTCAATGTCAGTTTTCATCTTTGCCACGTCTCCTTTTCAGTGTTGGGCGCCCCTTTGATAAAAAAAGAGCGCAACGGGTTTGATTCCGTGCGCCCAGACGGTCGGCATAAAGGCGGAGGGTCCGCCCGCTATACTCCATGTGGTCGCTCCACTTCCGTCAGGCGTATAGCTTTTGATCGCTCTTAGTGTAGCATAGCTTTTTCCCGCCGTCAAGAGTCGGAGAGGGCGGAACCCCGGTCAAATTGGCGGTAATACTCCTTGATCAGGTCCATGAAGGTGCGGGCAGCGGGGGAGAGGAAGCTGTTTTTCTTATAGACCACCGCCAGGGGGCTGGTGAGGGGCGGGGTGCCCACGGTAAAGAAGGAGAGCCGGTCCAGATAGGGGGTACGGTGGATGCCGCTCTCCGGCAGGAAGGTGAAGCCCATGTTCTCCGCCACCAGGTTGATGGCGGTGGTGTTGTTGGTGGTGGTGAGGATATTCAGCGGCTCCACGCTCTGGACGCTGAAGGTGTTGTACAGCAGCTTGGACAGACGCCAGTCCTCCGGAAGCATGATGATGCGCTCATGCTCCAGGCGGCGCAGGTCACCGAAGGGGAGGGGGGCGGAGCAGGGGCTGTCCAGCCCCTGGGCCAGGGGGTGGTCCCGGTGGCTGATGAGAAGGATGCGCTCGTGCATCACCAGCTCATAGCTCAGGTTGGTCAGGTCGCTGGGGATGTGCATGAGGCAGAAGTCGGTGACGCTGCTGGCGGCCAGGTCTCCAAGCTGGGGGACCGGAGCCTCATGGAGGACCACCTGGACGTCCGGATCCTGGCGCACGAAGGTGGGGAGGATGTCCGGCAGAAGGGTGGAGCCCCGCCAGGTGGATACCCCGATGCGCAGCTGCTGCCGCTTCTGGGTCTGGAGGGCCCGCAGGTCGCTCTCCAGCTGCCGGTCCAGATAGCCCTGACGCTCCAGATAGGCGTGGAACAGCTCCCCCGCCGCAGTGAGCTGGAGCGGGGTGTGGGAGCGGTCCAGCAGAGTCACCCCCAGGTTGGCCTCCAGCTTGGCCAGATACTGGCTGAGGTATGGCTGGGAGAGGTAGAGGCGGTCGGCGGCCCTGGAGATGCTGCGCTCCTTGACGATGGTGAGAAAATATTCCGGGTTTTTGACAAACATGGGGACCTCCAAAAGCGGCGGGATCTGGATCAACGTCTTTTCTGTTCCGTCATTGTACCATAAATCGGCTGTTTTATCAACAAAACCAGGCGGAAGAATCGGCGGACAGCGGTGTGCTTGCCAGAGACGGCAGGTTGTGGTACACTGCACAAAACAGGGGGCTGTGCCAGCGCATGGCTCCCCACCGGGAAGAGAGGAGCGGTTTGAAATGGAGAACATGATGCGGGCTGTGGTCTATCGGGAAAAGGGGTGCTTTGCCCTGGAAGAGCGCCCGGTCCCGGAGATCCTGGACCCAAGGGATGCGGTGGTGCGAGTGACGCTGACCTCCATCTGTTCCAGTGACCTGCATATAAAAGGCGGCTTCGTGCCCCGGGCAAAGCCCGGGATCATCGTAGGACATGAGATGGTGGGCGTTGTGGAGCAGGTGGGCCCACAGGTGACCCGAGTGGCCCCCGGCGACCGGGTGGCCGTCAATGTGGAGACCTTCTGCGGGACGTGCTTCTTCTGCCAGCGGGGGGCGGTCAATAACTGCACCGATCCCGCCGGAGGCTGGGCTCTGGGCTGCCGCATCGACGGGGGACAGGCGGAGTATGTCCGGGTGCCCTACGCGGACAACGGTTTGACCCGGATCCCGGATGGCGTCACTGACCGCCAGGCCCTGTTCACCGGCGACATCCTTTCCACCGGCTTCTGGGCGGCCCAGCTTGGTGAGATCCGGGAGGGGGACACGGTGGCTGTTCTGGGCGCCGGCCCTACCGGCCTGTGTACTATGATGTGCGCCCGCCTGTACCGGCCTGCTTGCATCATAACGGTGGAGCCCAATCCGGCCCGGCGCGCGCTGGCCCTGTCCCGGGGGTGGGCGGACCTGGCCCTGGAGCCGGGGGAGGAGGCCCTGGAACGGGTCCGGGCGCTGACCGGGGGACGCGGCGCGGACGTGGTCATTGAGGCTGCGGGCGGCCCGGATACCTTCCAAACAGCGTGGCAGGCGGCCCGGCCCAGCGGCATCGTGGTGGTGGCTGCTATGTACGAAGAGAGCCAGAGCCTGCCTCTGCCCGAGATGTACGGCAAGAATCTGACCTTCAAGACCGGCGGCGTGGACGCCTGCCGCTGTGGGGAGATCCTGGGTCTGATCGCGGCCGGGCAGCTGGATACGGAGCCGCTGATCACCCACACCTATCCGCTGGCGGACGTGATGGAGGCCTACCGGCTTTTCGAGGCCAAGGAGGATGGCGTGC
>JAHZFC010000219.1 GCA_019421525.1 Clostridiales bacterium | reverse complement strand
GACATCGCCGGCGGCCTGATGGTCACCGCCCCCTCTGAGGCTGACTTCCGGGATCCCAAGCTGGGGCCCGTCATTGAAAAGTATCTCAAGGGCGTGGACGGTGTGTCTACCGAGAACCGCCTGCGCATCCTGCGGCTGATCGAGAACCTCTCCCTGGGCACCGCCGCGGTGGGCTACCGTACCGAATCTATGCACGGCGCGGGCTCTCCCCAGGCGCAGCGCATCATGATTGCCCGCCAGGGTAACCTGGAGCACAAAAAGGCTCTGGCCAAGAAGCTGACCCACATCAAGGAGTGAAAAAGGCGGGGCGGGCGGACGCCCGCCCCGCCGCTATACTAGGAGGAAACCGCAATGTTGGAGCAGATCGAACAGGTGCTCAATGAAATCATACGGCCGCAGCTGGCCCTTCACGGCGGGGACATCCAGTCCCTGGACTGTGAGGATGGGGTGTACCGCTTTCGCCTGCTGGGCCAGTGCGCCAACTGTCCCTCCGCCTACCTGACCACTGAGACGCTGATCCAGGAGGAGCTGCTCCAGGCGGTCCCCGGTCTGGAGCAGGTGGTGCTGGTCCAGGCGGTGAGTGACGCTTTGCTGGACCAGGCCCGGGCCATCCTCCGCCATGGGTGAGCGGGTGGTCATTGGCCTGCGCTACTGCGGCGGCTGCAATCCCCGATACGACCGGGTGGCGCTGGCTAAGGAGATGGCCGCCTGTTTTCCCCAGGCGGAGCTGGCGGCCGCCCAGCCCGAGACCCCGTATCCGGCTGTGCTGGTGGTGTGCGGCTGCCCGGTGCGGTGCGCCGATACCGCCGGACTGAGCGCGCCGCCGCAGGGGCTGATCTATCTCTGCGGCCCTGAAGATCTGCCGGCGGCAAAGAAGCGGCTGGCCCGGGCCGTTGCGGAGGCTGCGGGGGAGGGGGAGACAGCCTGCGCCCCCATGGCGGACCCAGGTGAACATCAAAGGAAGAAAGCGTGAAGAAATATGAGTTGGAGAGATTATTATCAGCAGCATTTGACCACGGCGGAGGACGCCGTGAAGCGCATCCGGTCAGGGGACCGGGTGGTGGTCCAGCACGCCTGCGGCGAGCCGTCCTTCCTGCTGGACGCCATGGTGGCCAACGCCGGCGCCTATGAGAATGTGGAGATCGTCCACATGGTGGCCAAGGGGGAGTGCGCCTACTGCGCGCCGGAGATGGCCGCCCACTTCCGCCACAACTCCCTGTTTGTGGGCCCCACCTCCAAAAATGCCGTGGCGGAAGGCCGGGGAGACTTCACTCCCTGCTATTTCTCCGAAGTGCCCGGCTTTTTCGACTCGGTGCTGCCGGTGGACGTGGCGCTGGTCACCGTCACGCCTCCGGACGAGAATGGAAAATGCTCTCTGGGCGTATCAGTGGACTATACCCTGGCCGCTGTCCGGCACGCCAAGACGGTGATTGCCCAGGTCAACGCCCGGATGCCATTCACCCACGGCCCCTCGGTGGTGGACGTGTCCGACATCGACTGCTTTGTGGTCCATGACGCCCCCATTATCCCCCTGGCCCTGCCCAAGATCGGCCCGGTGGAAGAGGCTATCGGAAAGAACGTGGCTTCCCTGATCCGGGATGGGGACACCCTGCAGCTGGGCATCGGCGCCATCCCGGACGCGGTGCTCAAGTTTCTCAAGGACAAAAAGGACCTGGGCATCCACTCGGAGATGTTTTCCGACGGGGTGGTGGAGCTGGCGGAGGCGGGGGTGATCACCAACGCCAAAAAGACCCTCCACCCGGGCAAATATGTGGCCACCTTCCTCATGGGCACCCAGCGGCTGTACGACTTTGTGGACCGCAATCCCGACGTGTATATGGCCCCTGTCGACTACGTCAACGACCCCTTTGTCATCGCACAGAATGAAAATATGGTGTCCATCAACTCCTGCGTCCAGGTGGACCTGATGGGCCAGGTGGCGTCGGAATCCATCGGCCTGACCCAGATTTCCGGCACCGGAGGCCAGGTGGATTTCATCCGGGGGTCGGCCCGCAGCCGGGGGGGACGGGCCATCATCGCCATGCCGTCCACCGTCAAGGGCAAGATATCCAAGATCGTGCCGCTGCTGGACAGCGGCGCGGCAGTCACCACCTGCCGGTGCGACGTGGACTATGTGGTGACCGAGTACGGCGTGGCCCACCTGAAGGAACATACCCTGCGGGACCGGGCCAGGGCGCTCATTGAGATCGCCCATCCGGACTTCCGCCCGGAACTGAAGGCGGAGTATGAGCGGCGGTTTCACACCGCATTTTGACGGTCCAATTATAAAAGCACACCTCCCCGCACGGCCTTGCCGCCGTGCGGGGAGGTGTGCTTGTTTGGATAGGTGACGGTCTCAACAAAAAATGAAATGGGAACAGTTCGTACCGGGAGTTCGCAGCTAAAATCACGCCTTTAGATCTGTATTCCAGCCATAGATTACTCATGTCTCAGGGACGATCTCAAATTCATACTTGATGCCATCGTGGTTGCATTGCTTCCCAGCAGATCCGACTACTCCTCGTCCGTCTCATTGTCGGTGCCGGCGATTTCGCCATCTGTTATGGCAACTTCAAAATCGTAGTCGCCATAATCTGTCTCGAATTAGATGTCGGGAACAGGACGTTGAAACCGTTGAAAAACGATGATGGAAGAAGTCATTGTGTTAGTATCTTTGGCCCCATATTATGACCCATATCCTGACCCAGAACAGGAAAAATCGGGGCGGAAATAACGGAGAGGTAAGGATGCACCAAGAGCATTCTTCGTGAATAAGAGCACTGAAAAGAGCGAAAAGACAATAAATTGAGTCACTTTTTGATTTGACAGATATTCACACGCAAGAGGTCACAGATTCGAGTTCTGTAAGTC
>JAHZFC010000218.1 GCA_019421525.1 Clostridiales bacterium | reverse complement strand
GCGGACACCATGGCGGTGGTGATGGCGATGCCGGCAGAGGGCCCGTCCTTGGGGACGGCCCCCTCCGGGAAATGGACATGGATGTCCCGGTCCTTATAAAAGCTTGGCTCGATGCCCAGCTGGGAAGCCCGGCTGCGGATGTAGGACAGGGCGGCCCGGGCAGACTCTTTCATCACGTCGCCCAGGTTCCCGGTGAGCTCCACTTTGCCCGTGCCCGGGACCACGTTGACCTCCACCTCCAGGATCTCGCCCCCCACAGAGGTCCACGCCAGGCCGTTGACCACGCCCACCAGCTCCTGATCCGGCAGCTTCTCCGGCTGATAACGGCGCACGCCCAGGTACTTTACAGCGTTCTTCTCTGTAATGCGTATTTGCTTTACATCGCTCTCCACTACTTCCATGGCGGCCTTCCGGCACAGGGCAGCCAGCTGCCGCTCCAACACCCGGACGCCGGATTCCTTGGTATAGCCGGTGATGATCTCCCGCAGGCCGCCGTCAGACACCTTGAGCTGGCTCTTGCTCAGGCCGTGGCGCTCCACCTGCCGTGGGAGCAGATGCCTCTTGGCGATCTGGAGCTTCTCCTCATCGGTATAGCTTGACAGCTCGATGACCTCCATCCGGTCCAGCAAGGGGCGCGGGATGGTCTCAGTGGTGTTGGCGGTGGTGATGAACATCACATCGGACAGGTCGAAGGGGACCTCCAGGAAATTATCCCGGAAGGTGCTGTTCTGTTCCGCGTCTAGCACCTCCAGCAGGGCCGAGGCCGGGTCGCCCCGGTGGTCGGAGCCCACCTTGTCGATCTCGTCCAGCAGCAGCAGCGGATTGGCGCTGCCCGCCTGGCGGATGGCGGTGATGATGCGGCCGGGCATGGCGCCCACGTAGGTCTTTCGGTGGCCCCGGATCTCCGCCTCATCATGGACGCCGCCCAGGGAGATGCGGGCCAGCTTGCGGTTCATGGCCCGGGCCACCGACATGGCGATGGATGTCTTCCCCACCCCCGGAGGGCCAACCAGGCAGATGATTTGCCCCTTCAGCTCCGGGGCCAGCTGCTTGACCGCCACGAATTCCAGGATGCGCTCTTTCACCTTTTCCAGGCCGAAGTGATCGGCGTCCAGTGCCTTTTTCACCGCGCTGACGCTGATCCGCTCCTTGGTCTTGACCATCCAGGGCAGCTCCAGACAGGTGTCCAGATATCCCCGGATCACAGATCCCTCCGAGGAGCCGAAGGGCTGCTTCTCCAGGTGGCGGACCTCCTTCTCCAGCTTTTCCCGCACCTCGTCGGGCAGCTTGGCCCTGGCGATGCGCTCCCGGTACTCGGCGATCTCGTCGTCGCCCTCCCCTTCGCCCAGCTCCCGCTGGATGACCTTCAGCTGCTCCCGCAGGAAATAGTCCCGCTGGTTGCCCGCCATCTGCTCGTGGACCTTGTTTTCCAGGTCGCCCTCCACCTCCAGGATCTCCACCTCCCGGGTGAGGATGCGCACCAGCTTCTCCAGCCGGCGCACCGGCCGCAGCTCCTCCAGGATGAGCTGTTTATCCTCATACCTCAGGGGAAGGTTCTGGGCCACGTGGTCCGCGATATCAGCAGGATCGTCACTGGCCAGCACCTTGAGATAGGTCTCCGGAGTGACCCGGTCGGACAGCTCTGTGTACCGCTCCAGCAGGCTGTACGCCTGACGGACCATCGCCTCTGTCTTAGAGGAATTGGCCCTGGTCTTTACCGCGGCGGGGAGCTCCTCCACCGTCACGGTGAGGAAGGGCTCGGCACTCTGCAGGGCCAGCAGCCGGCCCCTGGCAGTCCCCTCCACCATCACCCGCACATTGTTCTCCGGCAGGCGCAGGATCTGACGCACCGTGGCGATGGTCCCGATGGAGTAAAGGTCCTCAAATTGGGGATGCTCTACCGTCAGATCCCGCTGGGTCACCAGGAAGATGGGGCTGGCACTGCTCATGGCCTCGTCCAAAGCCTTGATGGAGGCTTCCCGGGCCACATCGAAATGCAGCAGCATATTGGGGAACACGTTGATGCCACGCAGCGCCAGCGCCGGCATGGTCACCGCAGCGGCGGCGTCTGGTGTGTACGTCATATGATAGACCTCCTCTGTACTAAAAAGGCAGGGGCGTGGACCTGGCCACCCCCCTGCCCGAACACGTCATGACACGTTTCCTTTGGCGGAGCTCTTTCCGCCTGTCTCCGCCCGCAGGGCAGCCGCACCCAGCCTTGGCCGCTCCGGGCGGCCCTCCTGGTGTTCCACCAGAGGCTTCGCCTCCCCCCGGATGGCCTGGGGGGTGATGACCACCTTGGCGATGGACGGGTCCGACGGGACCTCATACATCACCGGGATCATGACCTCCTCCAGCACGGCCCGCAGACCGCGGGCGCCGATCTCGCGTTCGATGGCCTTATCCGCCGCCGCCTCCAGGGCCTCCGGCTGGAACTCCAGCTGCACGTTGTCATATTCCATGAGCTTCTCGTACTGCTTGACCAGCGCATTCTTGGGCTCTGTGAGGATCCGCACCAGCTGTCCCCGGTCCAGGGCCTTCAGGGTGGTGATGACCGGCAGGCGGCCCACCAGCTCGGGGATGATACCGAACTTCAGCAGGTCGTGGGGCTGGACCTCCTTGAGGATATCGGTCTGCTGACGCTCTGCCTTGGTGCGGATCTCCGCGCCGAAGCCGATGGACTTTTTGTCCAGGCGCTGCTCGATGATCTTCTCCAGCCCGTCAAAGGCGCCGCCGCAGATGAACAGGATGTTCTTCGTATCGATCTGGATGAACTCCTGGTGGGGATGCTTGCGGCCGCCCTGGGGCGGGACATTGGCCACCGTGCCCTCCAGGATCTTCAGCAGGGCCTGCTGCACGCCCTCGCCGGACACGTCACGGGTGATGGAGGTGTTCTCGCTC
>JAHZFC010000217.1 GCA_019421525.1 Clostridiales bacterium | reverse complement strand
AACCGGGCGGGCTACACCGCCGTGGTGTCCCACCGCTCCGGCGAGACCGAGGACACCACCATCGCCGACATCTCCGTGGCCCTCAACGCCGGCCAGATCAAGACCGGCGCCCCCAGCCGCACCGACCGCGTGGCCAAGTACAACCAGCTGCTGCGCATCGAGGAGGAGCTGGGCGAGAGCGCTCAGTATCTCGGCCTGAAGGCTTTCTTCAACCTGAAAAAATAATTTAACTGCAAAAACTGCCCGGGCCTCGGCCCGGGCAGTTTTTTCTTCCTCGCCCAGCTCCTCCTCGGGGCCCCATCGCAGATGGGGCGGCGCTTAAGCGCCGTACAAGTGTTTTCGTCAGAGGCGAAAACCTTGGCGGAGGGCGGATCCATTCCGCCCGAGCATGATAAAACAGAGGGGTCCCCGGGAAAGCCCTCAGCTTTTCCGGGGAGTGAGCTGGGCGAAAGCGCCCAGTACCTGGGCCTGAAGGCTTTCTTCAACCTGAAAAAATAATTTAACTGCAAAAACTGCCCGGGCCTCGGCCCGGGCAGTTTTTTCTTCCTCGCCCAGCTCCTGGGGCCCCCGACAGAACCCAGCGTCAGCGGTTTCGTCGGGGTGAGGAGGCGCAAGGGAGCGGGTGGAGCTTTCGCCGACCGGCGGAAACGGAACAGAGCGGACTTTGCGCCGACGATATGCCGCCTGAAACGCCGGAGGCCGGGCCCCCTTTTGGGGGCCCGGCCTGCTTGTCTGGTCTGTTTCCTGTCTCCGCCGGCCCGCTCGTCACTGAGCCGGGATCACCAGCACCTGGCCCACCCAGATGGCGTTGGGGTCCTGGATGATGTCCCGGTTGGCCTGGTAGATCTCGTCCCACCGGGTGCCCGTGCCGTAGTGCTGCTGGGCGATCTTCCACAGGCTGTCCCCGGCCACCACCACATAGGTGGTGGTATCGGCGGGCTGCTCGGGCTCAGACGGCTCCTCCACCGTCTCATTGACGATGGTGATGCGGCCCTGGCCGTGGGGATCGGCATACTCCTGGCCGACCACGCCGCCCAGCTCGTCCCGGATGTAGGTGATGAGCACCTCGTTGTCCACCATGACCTCGTCCTGGAGGATGGTCACGTTGTCCTCGCCGAACATGGTGTAGCCGTCGCCGCCGTCCTTGAGCATGTAGTTGTGGGAGGCCAGGGTGTAGGTGGCGCTGGGGTCGATGGCCGCGTACTCGCCGGTCTCGCTGTCCAGCACCTGGACATCGGACACCCGGCGCGCTCCGGACACCTCCACGAAGTTGCCCTCGTCATCCAGCACCACGGAGGTGGGGATTGCGGTGTTGACGGTATACTTCAGGCCGGAGACCTGGAGGAAGCCGCCGCTCTCCGCCGTGCCCACGTACATGGATCCCAGCTCCAGGGCGTCCAGGATCTGCTGGCCGGACACCTCCACCAGGCAGGCCAGGTTGCCGAAGGGGTGGACCTCGATGATGTCGCCGTAGGTGATGTCCCCGGCGGCGATATCCGCCCGGACGCCGCCGCCGTTGACCCAGCCGATATCCGCCCCCAGCACGATGCGGTAGGCGTCGGCGCACAGGTCGCCCAGGTTGGTCTCAGCCGAGCGGACCGCCCGCTCGCCGGTGTCGGGGTCGTTGACCGTCAGGTCCACGTCGGTGGTGGCCACCACCTCGCTGGCCAATTCCTGATATTGAGCCTGGATGCTCTCGATATAAGTTTGGGCCGAAGCATAGGCCTGGGACGTGGTGTCCACGTCGGCCAGAGCCACCAGCTCGGTGGTCATGGTGCCGTCGGGGGCGATGACCAGCTTGCCGATGGACTCGGCCTTGGTGCCCGTCTGGGCCAGGAGCACGTCCTCCCCGTCGGCGTTGGCCACCGTCTGAGAGGGGACCACGGTGTGGGAGTGGCCGTCCAGCATCACGTCGATGCCGGTGGTGTTGGCGATGACCTCGGTGGACATCCAGGGGGAGCTCTGCCCGTCCACCCCCAGGTGGGCCAGGGCCACCACATAGTCGGCGCCCTCCGCCCGGGCCGCGTCCACCGTCTCCTGGACCTGGTCATAGAGGTCCTGCCCGTCATTGCCCTGGCAGAAGCCGTAGATATAGCTGCCCTCGTCGTCCTGGAAATAGGCGGGGGCGGACTTGCTCAGGGTCTCGGGGGTGGAGATGCCCACATAGGCCACGTCCACGTCCCCGTAGGAGATCATGGTGTAGGGCTCCAGCACCGGGTCGCCGCTGGCGTCCACGAAGTTGCAGCTCAGATAGGTGTAGTCCGCCTGGTTTTGGGCGATGTCCAGGAAGGTATCCATGCCGAAGTCGAACTCATGGTTGCCGGGGATGGCCAGGTCGTAGCCCACCTCATCCATGATGTCCACGATCCAGCTGCCCTGGGACATGGAGCCCAGGATGCCGCCCTGGATGGCGTCGCCGTCGTCCACCAGGGTGACGTTGTCCACCCCGTACTGTTCCTCCATCTCCGCCTTGTAGCCGGCGATGGCCGCATAGCTCATGCCGTCGTCCGAGGTGCAGTGGATGTCGTTGGTAAAGAGCACCACGATGCCCTCCCCGCTCTCCGGCCCGGCCGCCAGAGCGGGCACGGTCAGGGCGCAGGCCATGGCCAGCGCCAGCAGACAAGACAGGAGCTTCCTGCTTGCTTTCATTCAAATTCCACCTTTCGCATTTGCTTTGAGATCGTCACCTTCCGGTGACGATATAAGCATAGCAGGTCTCTCCGGCGCTTTCAATGAGGCCCCGGAAAAACCACCAAAACTTTACAAGAGCCTGCGGTTTCACCGGAACGGTCTCCTGCCCCGGCCCGTCCGGCCAGTTGCATCCGCCCCCTCAGTATGTTAGGATAGAGAAAAAAAGGAGGCCTGATCCAGATGGTATGCACCTGTCAAGGGAAAGTAGACACTAAAAAGGAATATTTGTCAGAAGCCCTGT
>JAHZFC010000216.1 GCA_019421525.1 Clostridiales bacterium | reverse complement strand
TTTTGCCTCCTTTTCGCACGAGCGAAAAGGAGGTCGCCGCAAGGCGAAACCTTGCAGGAGTTGGAGGCCCGGCTGGGCCTCATGTGGTTGCAAGGACCTCGCCCTTGTCAAGGGGCCACCCCCTCCGGCCGCTGCGCGGCCACCTCCCCCGTCCAGGGGGAGGCGACGGCGCCGTCAAAAGAAATGGGGTCGGGGGAAACCGTTCCCAAAGGCGTCAGCCTTTGGAGCCCCTCAGTCACGCTTCGCGTGACAGCTCCCCCGCGTGGGGGGAGCCAGGTCCTCAAGGACGCAGTCCTTGAAACAGGTTTATCCCTCCTTGTTTCTGTCCATACTGGCAGGGACAAGGAGGGATCTTTTTATGGACGCGATGACGGCGATGAGCGGCCCGGCCGCCTTTGCCCTGGGGGCCCGGCTGGCCGGGCTGGGGGTGGTAACAGTAGGCGCCCAGGGGGGCGGCCTGGGGTGGATGCTGGCCCGGTGCGTGGGCTGCGGGGCGGCCATGGCGGGGGCGGACGTGCTGTTCCATGACGGCACCACCCCCGCCGCCGGCGCATGGCTGGCCAGGCACTATGAGCTGCCTGCGGCGGCCTATTTCCTGGTGGAGCGGGGCCAGGCGGAGGTGTTCCTCCACGACGGACAGGGCCGGGCGCTGGAGGAGGGGCAGCTGCCCCGGAGCAGCGGCCGGGTGGGCCCGGTGGGCACCTGGGACCAGCTGGTGGGCACCGACGGCTCCTACGCCTCCCACCGGGTGGCGGGGCGCAGGGTGGACGGCCTGGTGGTGACGGTGATGCCCGGCCCGGGCCAGGCGCCCCTGATCACCGCCCTGGAGCGGCTGGGGTGCGAGGTGCTCCCCCGGCCCTGCCAGGGGGTACCCCTGCTGCGGTGCGACAGGGCGGGCCTGCGCCTGACGGTGCGGGACGGCCTGAGCAGCCGCAGCCCCGCCGGGGCGGACGCTCTGTCCGCGGCGGTGGGATGGTGCCTGGAGCGGGTCCAGGGGAGCCGTCCGGTGCCCGCCTTCGGCACTGGGGAGGACATCCGGCTGGTGTAGGCCCGCAAAAAAAGCTGTACTTTTTGCCATGGACGTGTTATACTGATGCATCATAGCTCCCCGCCCCAGGGGCGGGTCGAGCTGGCTTTCGGCGTAATGCGCCCAAAACAGGGCGCTTTTGTATCAACGGCAGCATGGAAAAAGCGGCGCGGGACACGCGCAGACAGGACGCGGGCGGTGCCCGGCGCCCCCTCCGGCGAGACAGGGCCGGACGGGGGGCCGGGGCGGCCGCCTGTCCAAGTGCGCGCCACACCGGGACCCCAGGGGCCCCGGGCGTTTGTCGTGCCCTTTTTCTGCCAGGTTACATAGCACGCAATACAAGTGGAACCAATGTTGAAAAGGAGTATTTATGGCAGAAAAATTAAAGATCATTTCCCTTGGCGGTCTCAACGAGATCGGAAAAAACATGACCGTCTACGAGTACGGCAGCGACATCATCGTGGTGGACGCGGGCATGGGCTTTCCCGATGACGACATGTACGGCATCGACGTGGTCATCCCCGACTTCACCTACCTCATCAAGAACCGGGACCGGATCCGGGCCATTTTCATCACCCACGGACACGAGGACCACATCGGCGGCATCCCCTACCTCATGCGGGACATCGACGCGCCCATCTACGCCACCCGCATGTCCGCCGGCCTCATCCGGCTGAAGCTGGAGGAGCACCGCCTGGTCAACAAGGTCAAGCTCATCACCTGCGAGGCGGGGGAGACCGTCCGGGCGGGCAGGTTCACCGTGGAGTTCATCCACATCAACCACTCCATCGCCGACGCGGTGGCCTTCGCCATCCGCTGCCCGGTGGGCGTGTGCGTCCACACCGGCGACTTCAAGATCGACCCCACCCCCATCCAGGGGGGCATGGCCGACCTGACGCGGCTGGGCGAGCTGGGCAAGGAGGGGGTGCTGGCATTGCTGTGCGACTCCACCAATGTGGAGCGCCCGGGCTTCACCAAGAGCGAGCGCAGCGTGGGCGCCTCCTTCGAGGCGCTGTTCCGGGGCTGCGACCAGCGGATCATCGTCACCACCTTCGCCTCCAATGTGGACCGCATCCAGCAGATCATCAACGTGGCGGTCAAGTACGGCCGCAAGGTGGCCATCACCGGGCGGAGCATGGAGAACGCCATGAAGGTGTCCACCGAGCTGGGCTATATGGACGTGCCCGAGGGGGTGCTGGTGGATGTGGCCCACATCAAGACCCTGCCCAAGAACAAGGTGTGCATCATCACCACCGGCAGCCAGGGGGAGACCATGTCCGCCCTGACCCGCATGGCCTTCAACACCCACCGCCAGGTGGACATCATGCCCGGCGACCGGGTGATCATCTCCGCTTCCGCCATCCCGGGCAACGAGACCTCCATCGGCAACGTGATCAACGAGCTCTACCGCCGGGACGCCGAGGTGGTCAACGAGCGGGAGCTGTCCCTCCATGTGTCCGGCCACGCCTGTCAGGAGGAGCTGAAGATCGTCCACGCCCTGACAAGGCCCAAGTTCTTCATCCCCGTCCACGGGGAGCAGCGCCATCTCAAGACCCACGCCAAGCTGGCCCGGGACATGGGCATGGACCCCCGGCACATCATCATCAGCGACATCGGCAAGGTCATCGAGCTCACCGCCAAGAGCGCCAAGATCAACGGCACCGTCCCCGCCGGCAAGGTGTTCGTGGACGGGTACGGCGTGGGCGACGTGGGCGCGGTGGTCCTCCGGGACCGGCAGCACCTGGCCCAGGACGGCATGATCGTGGTCGTCGTGTCCATGTCCGGCGAGGACGGGCAGGTCATCTCCGGGCCCGACATCATCACCAGGGGCTTTGTGTACGTCAAGGAGTCCGAGGCGCTGCTGGAGGAGCTGCGCCAGGTGGCGGTGGACGCCCTGGACCGCTGCCAGGAGCGC
>JAHZFC010000215.1 GCA_019421525.1 Clostridiales bacterium | reverse complement strand
GGCCGGTGACCGCCACCTTCCGGCCGTACCGGGCCGCCACGTCGATGATCTGCTGAATGCGGTCCACGTTGGAGGCAAAGGTGGTGATGATGATGCGCTCCTCACACCCCCGGAACAGGGCGTCAAAGGAGGCGCCCACGCTGCGCTCGCTGCGGGTATAGCCGGGGCGCTCCACATTGGTGGAGTCTGCCAGAAGGGCCAGCACGCCCTCCTTGCCCAGCTCGCCCAGGCGGGCCAGGTCCATCATCCCCCCCTGGATGGGGGTGGTGTCGATCTTAAAGTCGCCGGTGTGGACACAGGTTCCCACAGGGCACTTGATGGCAAAGGCCACCGCGTCGGCAATAGAGTGGTTGACGTGGATAAATTCCACGCTGAATTTCCCCGCCTTGACCACATCCCCCGCCTCGCAGGTGATGAGCTTGGTCTTATCCAGCAGACGGTGCTCCTCCAGCTTCAGCTTAATGAGGCCCGCGGACATCCGGGTGGCGTAGATAGGGGCGTTGATGGAGCGGAGGACATAGGGCAGGGCGCCAATGTGGTCCTCATGTCCGTGGGTGATAAAGATGCCCCGAATCTTCTGCTGGTTCTTAATGAGATAGCTGACATCGGGGATGACTACGTCGATGCCGTACATATCGTCGTCGGGAAAGCCCATGCCGCAGTCCACCACCACGATGTCGCCGCCGTACTCGTAAACCGTGAGGTTCTTGCCGATCTCGTTGAGGCCGCCAAGAGGAATGATTTTCAATTTTTCAGCCATAAATACTCCTTGTCGTCGTTTTAATTTGGATGTAGCGGCGAAAGGACCCACAAAAACCAGCCGTGCCCCACGGCACAGCTACTGGACGGAAGGACTGCCCCCCTCCGGCCCTGCCTCGCCGGAGGGGAAAATGGTCCCTTCGCCTGTCTAGTGGATCTCGCCTTGGTCCCCTGTGGGCCGGCCCCGCCTGTTACTCACGGTTTGGGCGCACAGGATATATTTAAACGCGCGGGCCTGGGGCCCGTACGCGCATAAATCAAAAACAAAGCCAATTACTGGCACAGATAGTATACCACACTTTTTTCTAAAAGTATACTATTGCTTTCAAGAGAACAAAAGAACTACTTTTTATCCCTTCCTTGGGCACATTGTTCAGAAATGGCCCGGTCCAGCTGGGCCGCCCGCCCGGCGTAGAAATCGCACAACTCGGCGGCGATCTCCAGGTCGGGGCCCTCGCCCACCACCCGAAGGGCGGACCGGCGGGCCAGGGGGACCAGATAGACCCAGCCACCCCCAGTGTGGACACGTAGGCCCTCGCCCCCGCAGGTCCGGCCCTGCTCCCGAACCATAGCCTCCATGACCCGCCCCCGGTCTGAGGAGAGGGGGACCTCCCGCCGCCAGGAGGAGAAGCGGGGGGTCTTGGAGATCAGCGCGTCCAGCTTTTGGCCCGATACGCCCATCCGAGCGCAGATCCGGGCTGCGGCGCTGGGCGCCGACCAAAACCAAGGTTGAGCGGCATACAGGTCCCTGGCTGGCTTTCCGTCCCGGTCCAGCCGCAGGACGGTCCCGTCATAACCGGCGGCTACCAAGTCCACCGCGGCGCTGGCCCCGGAGGGGACGGCCAGTCTGCCAGAACCGTTCTCCATCTCGATGAGGGCCACCAGGGCCAGCAGCTGGCTGGAATCCAGGATGGCGCCCCGCTCATCCTGGGCGGTAAGACAGAAGCCGCCGTGGCTGGCCCGGAAGGCCGGGATGCCCGGCCGCCAGCGGTCCTCCACCTGGCAGCCCAGGGACAGGAGGACCGCCCGTATGGCCCGGTCATCCGGACCATTTCCCTCCACCGCCACCGTCACCCGGCGGAGGGCGGGGTGACCCAGTGAGGCGGCGGCAGCCACTTGGTCGGCCCACTGCCTCCGCGTCAGTTCCAGACGCTCCATCTGCCCCACCTGCCGGGCTCGGACCCGCCGGAACTCCCCCTGGAGAAGGGCGTGCTCCAGCTTCCGCTCCCTGGCCCGCTCCAGAGGCAGGCCCTGGCAGTCAAAGAAATGGAGAAAGACGCGCTCCTCCCCTTCCTCTATAAAGAGGGAGATGGGCAGCATACGGCAGGCGGACACCCAGGCTCCCTGGACGGGGCTGTCCAGGCCATAGGTCAGCACCTGACCACCTGCGGCCGCGGCTCCCGCCGCGGCCGCCCGGGCCAGCATTCTGGCTCCGGGAGTATTGGAACATCCTAGTCCAACCTGGCCCTCCACACCCAGGACGCTGCCGATCCCCAGCAGGGCGTCTGGCCCCAGATCCTCGCCCAGCACGCCCCGGATTACCCCGCCATCCCCGAAGCGGAGCACTCCCTTCTGGCTGCCGCTGGTGATAGATCGGGCCAGCCGACAGCCAGCGGGGGCTGTCTGCCCAGGCCACAGACGCACCCGCTCCAACAGGATGGCCCCCTCCTCCGCCAGGGCGTTGTCCCCCAGCACAGCTCCATCCTTCAAAATAGACTTCTTCTGAGCGGCAGAGCCGGGGCATAAAATGGCGCCGTCCAGTGAGGCCCTAGAGTCTACGGCGGTTCCTTCCAGCAGGACGGACCGCTGGACCACCGCCCGTTCTCCCACCCGGCACTCTCTGCTGATTACCGCATAGGGGCCTACAATGGCGCCTGGTTCCAGTTCCACATCCCGGTCGATCCAGCAGGGAGGCGTCAGCGTGATCCCTTGGGGAAGAGATTGGGCGGACCAGATCCCGTCGCTCCGCTGGGGAATATTCAGGTCCATTGTTACCCGTCCATCCAGGGCGTCCTGAACACACTTAAGATAGGCTCCGCAGTCCCCCATATCGCACCAGTAGCCCTCCAGGGGACAGCCGTACAGAGGCATCCTCTGTTCCAGCAGGGTAGGGAACAGGTCCTTGCCAAAGTCAAAGGGGCCCTGCTGGGGCACCAGCTCCATAGCCCGTGGGGATAGGATATAGATGCCTGTATTTACCATGTTGGTAACCACCTG
>JAHZFC010000214.1 GCA_019421525.1 Clostridiales bacterium | reverse complement strand
GGCCAGGGAGGCCACCAGCAGCAGCACCACGTTGTTCCCCTCCAGGATCTTGAAGCCAGGGAGGATGTCCTCAAACCCGAACACAGACCCGTATACGAAGCCGAACACCGTGGAGGCCACGCCGCAGCAGGCGATGATCTTGCCCAGCCACATCTTCTTGAACCTGGCCAGGGCCAGGCCGATGAGGAACAGGCCGACGCCCTGTCCCACGTCTCCGAACATGATGCCGAAGAACAGGCAGTAGGTGATCGCCATGAACAGGGACGGGTCGATCTCGTTATAGCTGGGCAGGCCGTACATCCGCAGGAAGGGCTCGAAGATCCGGCCCAGCAGGCCGTTTTTCAGCTTGGTGGGAGGCTTGGCGGCCAGCTCCTCCCCCGGGTCGTCCGTCACCACGGACAGGTCGGGGAACTGGCGGAACCGCTCTGCCAGCGCGGGCAGGTCGTCCTCCGGCACCCACCCCAGCAGGTAGAAGGTGCTCTTGGACCGGGCCGCGTACCGGCGCAGGTCGCTCACCTGCTCCCGGCACCGCAGCCAGGAGCGCACAGCCAGCAGCTGCCCGCTCTCCTGCCGGGCCAGCTGGGCCACCTGGTCCTCCAGGCCGTGGACCTTCTTCTCGTCATCCTCCGCCTCATGGCGCAGCATATCGATGGCCTCGTCGGCGGTGCCCGCCGCGTCGGGCTCCAGCTCCAGGCGGACGAAGTGGAGGGAGTTGAACAGCGTGTCCACCTTCTCCTTGTCCTGGCGGGTGGTGAAGTAGAAGCCGTAGACCAGCTCTTCCTCCGTCTTGGTGGGGAAGAAGAACAGGTCCTCCCTTCCCTCCAGCGCGTCCTGGAAGCTGTCATAGGTCTCCCGGGGCAGATAGCCGTACCGGAAGCGGAGGAAGTCCATCTGCTTGAGCTGGGACAGGTCCACATCCAGGCCGGACAGCTTCTCCAGCTGCTCCCGCTCCGAGGTGTCGTTGACGATCTCCTGGCGGAGATCTGCGATCTGGCGCTCCAGCGCGCTCAGCTTATCGTCCAGCCCATCCAGGTATCCCTTGGTCTGGTCCAGGGTCAGCTCGTCCTGGGCCGGGCGGTACTCCGCCGCCAGCCCCAGCCGGTCCAGCAGCGTGTCCGCCTGGCGCAGGACCGCGGTGTATTCGTTCCCTCCCGCCAGCGGCCGCAGGTGCCGCACCTGGCGCATCACCTGCAGGGCGTTCTCCGGGTGGAACGGCTGGTCGATGACGCAGCGCAGCGCCACTTGGTCAAACTGCTCCACCGGCGCGGCCAGCGTCACGAATTTCATCCGTTGCACTGCCAAAGGTGGGTCCCCCTTTCTCTTTTCCACTGATCGCGGCGGGCTCTCCCCGCCGCCGGTCCGATCGTACTCCAGGCGGTCCCGTCACTGCCCCAGGAGGGCGGCGAAACGGTCATCATACTCCGCCTGGTATTTCACCGTCTCGATGACGGTGACCAATTCCTTCATCTCCAGCTCCCGCAGGTTCAGGAAGGCCACGGCGCTGTAGATCGACGGCCTGCCCATCATCAGCTGCCGCCGGCTCATGCGCAATACCATCTCGGGATACCGCTTGTCCAGCTCCGCCAGCTCCACCCCCTGGAACAGCCGGGCATAGGGGGTCTCCCCAACCAGGGCCAGCACCCCGTCCACGCTGTCGGCGGCACACATGGCGCGCACCTGCTCCGGCTTGAGCTTGTGGTAGAAGGGGAAGAGGATGGTGAGCAGGTCGTCCTTCTGGGGGAAGGACCGCTTCAGACGCAGGATATGGCTGATGTTGAGCAGGTCCACCTGGGTCCCCAGGTCGCCCTGGAGGGTCTTGCGGGCATCCCCTGCATACTGCTTGGCGATGGTCCGGAACATGTGGCTGTAATACACCGACACCAGCATGGACTCGGCCACCGTGTAGTTGGGCAGGCCGCCCTCCGCCGGGCGCAGACTGACCAGGGCATCGTGATAGATGCTGTTTCGGGCCGCCTCCAGCAGTCCGTCGTAATCGGTGCACAGGGGCAGCGCCTTCTCGTCGGTCTTGGCGTGGAGGATGAACCGGGTGGGCAGCGGCTCCACCTCCTTGATCCGGCCCGCCTGGAGCCGGGTGAGGGTGAACAGGATGCCGTCCAGCTCCGAGCGGAGCACCGGGAAGTCCATCAGCGCCCGGTCCTGCCTGGGGATAAAGGCCAGCAGGCGCATATACTCCTCCCGCTCCTGCTCCCGGAGGGATGCCTCCAGCCGGGCGCGGCCGAATTTGCCCGACTCGTCCAGCCGGGCCACCGCCGGTCCCCAGACGGGGTGCGAGCGCAGATCGGCGTAGATCTCGCTGACCGAGCCCATCCGGGCCAGCCGGACATAGTCGGCGTGGCGCAGCCGCTTGCCATACATGGCCTTGGCCTTGGTGGCCAGGGCCTCATATCCGGCGCTCACGGCGTCATCCCCACCGCCTGGCGGAACAGGGTGTCCACCCAATTGTCCCCGTACCGGCTGTAGGCCCGCTCCAGCTTGGCGCGGGCGTCGGCAAAGCGGGCGTCCTGGGCGGCCAGGGCGGCGGCCTTCTCCCGCTCGATCTCCCCGCGCAGCTTTTCCAGCCTCTGGTCGGCCCGGGCCAGGTAGTCGGCCCGGAGCCTGGCCTCCTCCTGCCTGAGATCCTCTTCCATATGCGCCTGCTTCTCATGGGCCTCCCGGGTGATCTCCCGGGCGGTCTGCTCCGCCTCCAGGATGCGGTGGATCAGCGCCTCATATTCCATGATCTGTCCTCCTCTCGCGGTGTCCGGCCCTTGCCGGGATAACAGCCGTCAGGTCGGCCGGAGACAGGGCCCGATTTCTTGAGCTGATCTATTCTATCACTCCAACCTCGGAAAAGCTACCGCATTTTTCACAAAGTTCACGTCCCCTTCCCGGCCTTGCATTATGGATTTCGGGGGGGATCGCGCATATCTGGAAAAAGGATTGCCTTTTATCCCGCTAAAGTGTATAATGGAGCCATCCAATCCGCGCTCC
>JAHZFC010000213.1:2758-3009 GCA_019421525.1 Clostridiales bacterium | reverse complement strand
CGTTGGCCATATATATGTATCGGCCGTTGACCTGGATGTAGTTGTCTCCCGGCCGGGCGGTCAGGGTGAGCTTGTCAGTGGTCACCCATGCCTTCCCGTCCTTCCAGTCCACCTGGGCAGTGGGGTCCAGCATGGCGGCCACCGAGCGCAGGGAGACGTAGGTGGTGTTCTGGATGGCTGTGGTCTTGGCCTCTGCCGTCCGGTCCCAGCCGTCCACGGACAGGGTCAGGGCGGATGCGGGCAGGGTCAGA
>JAHZFC010000213.1:0-2727 GCA_019421525.1 Clostridiales bacterium | reverse complement strand
CCAGTCCGGCCATCAAAAGGGTCCTCAGCTTCATTGAAATTCTCCTTTGGTTACAGATTTGGAACTTCCGCTACAAAATTGTAACCGTTTTACCCTCTCAGCACAATGTAAGATCATTTCCATGGAAAGGCTGGATATCCCTTACAGACGGCTGCAGACGTCAGAGGACCTCGAAAGCAGCGCTTTCGAGGTCCTCCGCCATGATACATTATAATAATATATATTATTGCAGCAAATCGATGGCCGCCTGGAGCTGAGTATCCTCTGTCCCGGACAGCTCCACCTCCACGTCAGGAGCGATCCCCTCCCCGATCAGCGAATGGCCGCTTCCGGTGCAGTAGGTGGCGGTGGACAGTCCCACGGCCCCTCCGTTGGCCAGCGGGAAGGTGACCTGGGAATAGCCCTTCCCACTGGTCTGGGTGCCCACCACCGGGGAGCCGCAGAATTCCTTGAGCTCAGCGGCCAGCAGCTCGGCGGCGGAATATGTATCGGCGTTGACGATGGTGACGAAGGGCAGGTCGATGCAGTCGGCGTCCGACTCGTACACCGTCTCGAACCACCATCGGGCGTGCTGCCGGAACACTGGTCCCTCAGGGAGCAGATAGTCCAAGATCTCCGTCAGCTCTGAAATATACCCGCCAGGGTCATTGCGCAGGTCGATGATCAGGGCCCTGGCCCCCTGCTCCACCAGGGCGTCCACCTCCTCCTTGAAGCTGTCCGCCGCGCCGGAGTAGAAGTTGGACAGCTGGACATAGCCGATGTCGTCCTCCAGCATCTGGCCGGCGGCGGAGGGATTGCGGAGCGTGGCCCGGGTGCAGGTCACTTCCAGGGAGGATCCGTCCTCCCGCAGCAGGGTCAGGGTCACGTCGGTCCCCTCCTCCCCGGCGATGAGCTCCGTCCCGCTCTGCCTCTGGTCCCCGGCGATGGAGGTGCCGTCCACTCCGGTGATGATGTCCCCGGCCACGATCCCCGCCGCCTCGGCGGGCCCGCCTTCGGTCACCGACAGGACCAGCAGCCCCTCCTCCCGATCCTGGGCGTTGACCGTGACGCCGATGCCCACATAGTTGTTGGCACGGCGGGCGATGAGGGCCTGATAGTCCTCCTCGTTCCGGTAGTAGGACCAGCGGTCCCCCAGGCCGTTCACCAGGGCGTCCAGGGCCTGGTCGGTGGCGTCGTCCAGGTCGGCATCCGCCTCCACAAAGGCGTACCGGGCCAGCAAGTATCCCTCCAACAGGGCACGGCCATTCTTCCCCAGCAGCAGGAACAACCCGCCCGCGCACACGATCAGCGTCAGGGCCACCGCCAGCAGCACCTTCCACCAGGCGCCCGTCCCCCGCTTCCGCCGCTTTTCCTCCTCCGGGGCCGTCTGCTCCTGGACCTGCCCGATCTCCCGCTGTTCCATCATGACCGCTTCCTTTCCTTGGGATCTGCATCTTCCTTATATATTATATCATATGGCGCTGGATCTTTCCTGAAAAAACAGGGGCGCGGAGATCGCTCCGCGCCCCTGATTCCATCCTACGTCAGTAAGAATAGGTAAAATTCAGATTGGGATAGAGGTCCAGCGCGTCCGCCCGCTCCCCGTTGATGCGCAGCTCCAGGTGGAGGTGGTTGCCGGTGGACCAGCCGGTGGTGCCCACATAGCCGATCACCTGGCCCTTGGTCACCGTCTCCCCCTCGTTTACGATGGCCCGGGAGCGCATATGGCCGTAGAAGGTGGAGTAGCCGTTGCCGTGGGAGATCTGGATGTAGTTGCCGTACACGCTGTTGTTGCCCACGTCGGTGACCACGCCGCCCTTGGCCGCGTGGATCTCGGTGGCCGCCGTAGCATTAAAAAAGTTGCCGGTGTGGTGGCTCCACTTGCCGGGGATGGGGGGTCTCCGGGGGCCGAAGGCGGACGCCGCATCAAGGGCTTTTATGACAATACGGATCTGCTCGCCGTTGTCCGCCGCCATGGCGGCCAGTTGCTCCTCATACTCCTTCTCCGCCGCGGCCAGCTGGTCATCCAGCTGCTCAGAGGCCGCCTCATAGCGGTCCAGCTCCTCCTGGTAGTCTGCCTCCAGCGCCGAGATTTGGGCGATCAGGGCCTCTACCTCGGCCTCCTGCTCCAGCAGGTCGGCTTTGTTGACCTCCTGCTCGGCCTTCAACTCCTCCTGCTCCGCCCGGGCTGCCTCCAGCTCTGTCTTGGTCTGCTCCAGCTGGGTCTGGGTCTCCCGCAGGGCGTCGATGACCTCGTTGTGGTATTCCATCACCTCGGACACCATCATGATGTTGTCCAGCATCTCCGTAAAGGTGCTGGCGGAGAAGATGATGGCCAGATAGGACACGCTGCCCTGCTCCTCCATATCCCGCACCTGCTGGCAGAACAGCTCGTACTGGTCCGCCTGCTGCTGCTCCAGCTGGGCGATCTCCTGCTCCTTCTCGCCGATCAGGCCATCATACTCCGCGATGACCGCCTCGGTGTTGGAGATCTGCTCGTTGAGCAGGGCGATCTTCTCCTCCAGCAGGGCCTTCTGCTCAGATGCCTGGGCCTTGTCATCCTGGACCTCCTTGAGCTTGGCCTCCACCTGGGCGATTTGGGTCTCGTTGGCGCTGATCTGATCCTTCAGGTCATCGATGTCGCTCTGGGTCACCGCTCCGGCCATCATGGACAGGGCGGGCAGCAGGACCGACAGAGCAAGGGCCACAGCCAGGACGATCACGATGATGCGTTGGGTACGTTTTTTC
>JAHZFC010000022.1:19887-20271 GCA_019421525.1 Clostridiales bacterium | reverse complement strand
TGAGCCGGGGCGGCCTGTTTGTTTGTCCTATCCTCTGGCCATCAGCGGACAAAATTGGTCAGCAGCTTTTCGTTGTCCGGGTGGTCCAGGCCGTTCTGCTTGCCCAACTCAATGCACTTGAGCAGCCAGGCCATGTTCTTTCCGATGTTGTACATGGTCATCAGGCCCTCCCGGTCCTCGGCCACCTCCTCCGGCTCATTGCCGTGGACATGGTTCCAGTAGTTGGAGGACACCACCGGCATTGATGAGATGGTGAAATATTTGTTGATGACGTCAAGGGAGGCGGTGGTGCCCGCCCGCCGGGCGCCGAGCACCGCCACCGCGGGCTTTCCACCACATGCGGAGCCGCCGGAACACCACGCCCGGTCCCTGACCGGCAGCAGC
>JAHZFC010000022.1:16492-19877 GCA_019421525.1 Clostridiales bacterium | reverse complement strand
TGGGCGTAGTACCCCGGGGACCCAACCGCGACGCCGCCGGCCTGCCGGGCCATATCCACAAAGTCATTTACCACATCGTGGAACACACAGCGGCCCAACTCCCTGCACTTGCGGCAGGCGATGCAGTCAGGCAGCGCCGTGTTCCCGATAAAGAAGTGCTCCGCCTCGATGCCGTTGTCCTTCAGTCCCCGGGCCACCTCATTGAGGGCCACCCCCGTGCAGCCGTTTTTTCTGGAGCTTCCATTGACCAAAATGACCTTCATCTCTTGTTCCCTCCTGATGTTCCGTATCCTGTCAGCCCTGGTGGAGCTTTGCCGCCGTCAGGGTGTTGCGCATGAGCATGGCCCGGGTCATGGGGCCCACGCCGCCGGGCACCGGGGTGATGTAGGACGCCTTTTCCGCCACCTCGTCATAGCACACGTCGCCGCACAGCTTTCCGGCCTCGTTGCGGTTCATGGCCACGTCGATGACCACCGCCCCCTCCTTCACCATGTCGGCGGTGACCAGGCCCACCTTGCCCACGGCGGACACCAGGATATCCGCGCTGGCCGCCAGGGCCTTCATGTCGGGGGTCTTGGAGTGGCACATCACCACCGTGCCGTCGGCGTGGAGCAGCAGCAGGGCCATGGGCTTGCCCACGATGTTGGACCGGCCCAGCACCACGCACCGCTTGCCCGCCGGGTCGATGCGGTACTCCCGGAGCATCTCCATGATGCCGCCGGGGGTACAGGGCTGGAACACCGGCTGTCCGATGGTCAGCTTGCCCACGTTATAGGGGTGGAAGCAGTCCACATCCTTGGCCGGGTCGATGGCCAGCAGCACCTTCTCCTCATCAAAGCCCTCGGGCAGGGGCAGCTGGACCAGGATGCCGTCGATGTCCTCCCGCTCATTGAGCACCCCGATGAGCTCCAGCAGCTCCTCCTGGGAGGTGGAGGCCAGCAGGGCGTATTCCTCGCTGTAAAAGCCGCATTCCTCACAGTCCTTCCGCTTGCTGTTCACATACACCCGGGAGGCGGGGTCGTCCCCCACCAGGATCACCGCCAGTCCGGGCCTCCTGGCCAGCTCAGCCGCCTCCTGCCGGGCCTGCTCCTTCACCTTGGCCGCCAGGGCCTTACCGTCGATCCGGATCGCTGCCATCATCCTCATCCTCCTGTTTTGTTTTCTCTTCAGTGTCGGGCCCATCCGGCGTGGCGTTGTCCGCGGCCTGGGCGGAGACATCCCCCTCTTCAGGGGCTTCCCCCTTTTCCCCCTCCGGGGCAACGGCAGCGGGACCGTTCTCTTGTCCCGTCCCGGCCGCGGCGTAGGAGGGCGGGGTGGGTGGACCGGCGGTCTTGAAGCGGATCGCCATCACCACGACAGCCACCAGCGCCGAGGCCAGTCCCAGGATCTGAGAGGAGCGCAGGCCGGTGCCGAAGAAATACAGGCTGTCAGTACGCATCCCCTCGATGACCGCACGGCCCAGGCCGTACCACACCACATAGGACAGGAAGAGCTGTCCGTTGAACTTCCTCCCCCTACGGGCGATGATCACCAGGATGATGAACCCCAGCAGGTTCCACAGGGACTCATACAGGAACGTGGGATGGACGCCCAGGGTGCCGTCCAGCACTTGCTGGTATGCTGCCTCGTCCACCAGGCCGTGCTGGAGCAGGTAGTCGGCGATAGACTGGGAGCACATCCGCCAGGGCACGTCGGTCACCCCGCCGAAGGCCTCCACATTGACGAAATTGCCCCAGCGGCCCACCATCTGGCCGATGAGCACCCCAAAGCAGCCGATGTCCGTATAGTCCCAAAAATTCTGCCGGCGTACCTTGCAGTACACCGCCACGGTGAGGATCGCCATGATGATGGCGCCATAGATGGCAAGGCCGCCGTCCCAGATGGCGATCATATTGTATAGACTGAAGGATCCGTCGGGATCAAAGCACACGGCAGGGTCAAAGATCACATAGTAGGCCCGGGCGCCGATGATGCACAGTGGGACGGCGAAAAACAGCATGTCGATCAGCTTCTCCTGGTCCACGCCAAACCGGGGCGCCCGCCAGTAGCAGTACAACACCGCCAGCAGGAAGCCGCAGGCGATGATGACGCCGTACCAGTGCACCTCCCACCCGAACACGGTGAACGCGATGGGGTTTAGCTCAAATTCCAGCCCAAGGCCGGGAAAGGTCACGATCTTGCTCATTGGTCATTCCTCTTTTTATTTGTTTTGTTCCGCCCGGCTGTCCTTGGGCCGGATGACGGCCATGGCCGTGCGCTCCGGCACACACCAGCGGCGGAGCATCCCCTCGGCATCCTCCCGCTCGATGCTCTGGTACACCTCCGGGAATCGGAAATAGTCCTCCCCGTCAAAATGGCTCATGGCCATCTCCACACAGGTGTCCTCCAGGCTGTTGAGCCGGCGCACCGTGGCGCCGTAGGCGGCCTTTTTCTGCCGCTGCCACAGGGCAGGGTCGATCCCCTCCCGGGCCGCCCGGGCCATCTCCTCCTGGATGAGGGCGAGCACCTGGTCCGGGTCCCGGCTCTCTCCCCCCACAGTGAGGAAGGCGCAGCCGGGCACTGACTCATAGCTGCTCTCGAAGGTGCCGTTGATGAGGCCCTGCTCGTATAGGCGGCTGTACAGCGGAGCGGAGGAGCTCAGCAGCACATCACACACCAGCTCTCCCAGCAGGCGCTGGCGCAGGCTGTCCCCCCCGCCGGGAGCGTCCCCTTTGAAGCCGATCATGAACTGAGGCGCGGATACCTCCATGGTCCGCTCCGTCCGGGCTTTGTCCACCCTCTCCGGCTCCGCGGGGCGGTCCCGCTCCGACCTGGCCCCCTCTTCGACGGGGAGGACCCGCCCGGCGATCCGCTCCACGGCCTTCACGTCCACATTGCCCGCCACGCACAGCACCATATTCCCCGGGTGATAAAAGGCCTCATGGCACTCGTAGAGGGTGTCCGCCGTGATCTGGGCGATGGACTGCTCCGAGCCGATCACCTTGACCCGGATGGGATGTTCCCGGTACATCGCCTCCAGCAGCATATAGTAGATGGCCCGGTCCGGGTCGTCATCCCCCATCCGGATCTCCTGGGCGATGATGCCCTGCTCCTTGGCCACGCTCTCCGGGGTGAAATAGGGAACAGAGACAAAGGACAGCAGGGTCTCCAGATTTTTCTCAAATCCGTCGGTCCCCTCGAAATAATACCCGGTGATGGCCGAGGCGGTAAAGGCGTTCACCTCCGCGCCGTTGCCTGCCAGGATCTGGAGGGCGTTGCCGTCCTCGGTGTCGAACAGCTTGTGCTCCAGGAAATGGGCCACTCCGGCGGGGGTGTCCCGCCAATGGCCGTCCCCGCTGCGAAAGTGCAGGTCCATCCCGCCGTAGCGGGTAGCGAAGAAGGCGAA
>JAHZFC010000022.1:0-16482 GCA_019421525.1 Clostridiales bacterium | reverse complement strand
GCGAACTGCTTGCCGTACTCCGGCTTCTCATCCACATAGATGTGCAGCCCGTTGGGCAGCTGGCCGTGCCACACCGACTCGCCCAGGGCAGAGTAAACCACCTTTTCCATGTCAGTCCTCCTCCCTTCCCGTCAGGCGGTACACTGTGTCCAGCTCTACGGCCCGGGCGGCCCGGACCACATCGTCCGCCGTCACCCGCTCCACCGGGCCGATCAGCGTGTCCGGCCCCTCCAGCGCCCGCCCGGACAGGGCCTGGGTGGTCCAATAGTCCTCCAGCCGGCCTTGGCTGTCCAGGGCGGAGCGCAGGGAGCTGCCCACCGCCCGGCGGGCCGCCTCCAGCTCCTGGCCGGTGAACTGCCCCCGGCGCACCGCCTCCAGCTGGGCCAGGATCTCCTCCTGGGCCACGCTGAACTTGTCAAACTCCACCCCGGAGGACACCACCATCAGCCCCTTGAGCTTGTCCAGCATGGAGGAGGCGAAGTAGCACAGGGACAGCCTTTCCCGGACGTTCATAAACAGCTTGGAAGTGGACGTCCCCCCGTACAGGGCGTTCATCACCAGCAGGGCCGGATAGTCCGGGTGGCCCAGAGTGATCCCCCCGGTGCGAAAGCCCATGGCCAGCTTGCCCTGGGTCACGTCCATCCGGTCCTCCGCCTGCCGCACCGGGCCGTCCGGCCTGGCCTTGACCCGGCACTCCAGCCGCCCCGGCCTTGGCTTTATGAGAGGGGCAAAGCTGGCGCGCACCGCCTCTTCCACCCGGTCCGGATGGGCCGCACCGCCGTAATAGAACACCACCCTGGCCTGGCTCAGCAGGGCCTGGTACCGCTCCCACAGGGCGGAGGCGGTCATTCGCTCCGCCTCCTCCGCGTCCCCCAGCTTGTCCAGGGCATAGGTCTCTCCGGCGCACATCTCCTGGGTGAGGCGGAAGATGGACCAGCCCCGCTTCTCATTCACCCTGGCCCGGATCTGGTCAGCCAGGTTGGCCCCCTCGCTCTTCACATAGTCCCCCCGGAACACGCCCCCTGCCGTGGCCGGGTCCAGCAGCAATTCCCCGGTGAGGGCCAGGGCGCTCTCCAGCACGGCGGTGCCGTCCAGGGAATAGCGGTCGTCGATGAAGCTGCCGGAAATGCAAACACACTGGCTCTCCCCCCGCTGGCGGATGCCGGGGCCCACGGTCGCGCCGTACAGCTCGTCCGTGGCCCGGGAGATGGCCTCGATGTCCGGGTGGGCCCGGCTGCCCCGGTAGAGCACGTCCCCCAGCAGGGCATTGCCCGTCACCGTCTCCGCCGCCATGGGTACGGCCAGGGAGACACTGAAGACCCCGGTCTTGAATTTATCGGTCCTGACCGATATCAGCTCCACGCCGTCGGCCAGCGGCCTGTGAAACATCTCCATGTCTTTCCTCCTTTTTGGGAATACCCGAATATTATACATCATTTTTCCCGGTTTGACACCCTCTTTTTTCCCGCTCTCCCGGTTTTCCTGTTTTCCGTCCCAACGCCCGCACCTTCTGCAAACACGCCGGCTGCCGGGATGTCAATTTCCGTTGCTTGCCGCAACGGCCCGGGATATGCTACACTGTGCCCATCAAAAGGAGGTCATACACCATGTTTCACGAAAATTTGAAAGCCCTGCGGAAGGACCGGGGCCTGTCCCAGGAGGAGCTGGCCGCCCGGCTCCATGTGGTCCGCCAGACCATCTCAAAATGGGAAAAGGGCCTGTCTGTGCCCGACGCGGAGATGCTGCTCCGTCTGGCCGAGGTGCTGGACACCACGGTCAGCCGCCTGCTGGGGGCGGAGATCCCGGCGGATGAGGCCGACCGGGACCATCTGGCAGAGCAGCTGTCCCGCATCAACGAACAGCTGGCCGTCCGCAACCGCCGGGGACGGTTCATCCTGCGGCTGGTGCTGGGCATCCTGGCCGCCTTCGCGGTATTCAATATCCTGCTCATCCTGTTCAACTACGGGGCCTTCCGCTCCTACCAGGACCCGGTCCAGACGGTGACCAGCGCCCAGCAGCTGGTACCGGACGGCGCTTATGAATAAGACCAGGAGGGGGACCGCCCGATGGGCGGTCCCCCTCCTGGTCGTTATCGGTTCCTCAGGATGCGCCAAGCGCGAAACAGCGCCTGGCTTCTCACGGCTTTGGCCAGCACTACTGTTAAGTGGTTTCCCTTTTCTGCCTCTGGCTGCTCCGGCGCATACGCTTCATCCCCCGTCTCCGGGCTATGCTCCGGCAGCTGGGGCTGTTCCGTCTCGGCGGGCGCGTCCGTCTCCTGGTCAGGCGTGGGCGTTCCGCCCCCTCCGCCCTGCCCTCCCTCAGGATGCACCTCACCCTCCGGGACTTCTGCGCCCCCGTCCGGCACCTCCGGGGCGGCAGGTCCCATTTCTTCCGCCGTCACCACTGCTGTCCCGTACTCATAGTACGTGCTGCTCTTGGTCTTTACCAGGGGGAGCTGCCGGACGGCGTCCTCCGCCGTCAGGCCCCGGACGGTCACATCTCCCACCACCGTCTGTCTGGCTTTCACCGCCAGCATGGCCTGGGCGCTGGAGGCAAATACAGGTGCTTCGATGGTCAGGTCCGTCACCTTGGCGTATTGCAGATCGCCGAACAGAGGGTGCTCCATCCCGGTGAGCTTATGGCCGTTCCCGTCCAGCACCCCGATGAAGCGGCCGGGGATGTAGCTGCCTCCGGAGACAGCGATGCCGGTAAAGTCCAGGTCCTCCTCCAGCCGGTAATAGCCATAGGGGTTTTCCGCCGTCAGGCGGACCAGGTCCTCCGCCGTGGTGACGGTGATCACCGCGGGGCTCTGGTAGATGCCGCTGTCGCTGAAGTCCCCGGTGGCCCGCTTGACGATGCCGTAGAGCATCCGCTTCACCGCGATGCCCTCGCTGCGGGTGCCGTTTCGGGCGTCCCGCTCAAAGGCCGCCTGGAACTGCTGGATGACGCTTTCCGCGTCGAACCAGGGGATGCGGTCCAGATCGTTTGCCACCTGCTGGTAACGGCCCAGCTTGTAGTCCTCCCAGGTGATGTCCTCCCGCCCGGTGATCTGCCGCAGGGCGTCCAGGTCGTTTTCGCTCCGGGCGGACATGTAGATCTGGTAAGCCTCAAAGCCCCCCACCCCCAGCATCTCCAGCCCTAAGCGCTTGAAGGAGTGGGTATCCGGGGACCCGCTGTCGTTGTGGGACTGGTACCAGTTCATGAAATAGAAGGACTCAAAGCCATAGCTGCCCTCCGTGGCGGTGCCCACCGTCTCCAGAGAGCCCCGGATGGAGATACGCTCCTCCCACAGGTCGTCCAGGTCCCGCAGGTCCATCTGCCGCAGCTCCTCCGCGGTCAGGGCCCGGTAGGTGGTGCTGAAGGAGTCGGTCCCACCTGGGGTGTGGACAGCCTGGACCGCCACTGCCGCCTGCTCCTCCGGCTCCAGGCGCAGGAACGCCTGAGCCGCCAGGTAGTCCAGCACATAGCCCGTCTCGAACATCTCCCGGTAGTAGCTCCACAGCTTTTCCGGGGAGTTGATACGCTCATAGCTGAAGTTGTTGGGCATCTCGGTCCCAATGTCGAGGCTCCTTGAGATATTGAACACCATGACGCCGTCCCGGTACTCCTGGGCGATATTGCCGTCGGCGTGGGCCTCCGCGCCGGTCCCGCTGCGCCGTCCCGCCCCGCCGTAAAAGTACCGCCCATCCTGGTTATGGGCCGTCTCATGGCTGAAGGTGAAGAAAACATAGTCGCTGGTGCCCAGGGCCGGGGTCAGCACCCAGTAGACATTGGTGCCGTTGGCCACCGCCGCGCTGCCGTTTTTGATGCTGATGGTGTTGTTGGCCTCAAAGACCCACTTCATCACCGGGTCCCGGGTCTTGTCCTTGTCCTGGTCTCCTGCGTCGGCGGCCGCGCTGGCCGGGAAGTTCAGCCGGGTGTCATACTGGATGTTCACGAAGCTGTTCAGGATCTCCGCGGAGTTGTCCGTCCAGGTGGAGGACACCCCGTAAAAGATCCCCATCTTTTCCGCGTAGGCGTCGATGACCGCCTCCATCCGCTGCCGCTCGCCCCCGTCCTTTTTGATGTAAGCCTCATAGCGGTTCAGGCTGCCGATCATGACCTGGGAGGGCATGGAGATCAGGTACATGTCCTCCTGGGGGGCGGTGAGGATGGCCAGGACGATGCTCTTGCGCCCGTCGTCCAGGCCGGAGAGGATGTCCCAGATCCGGTACTTGAGCTTGTCCGCGTTGTACAGGGGCGCCTGCTCCTTCAGGATGCCGTCGAAGTTCGCCGCGAACCAGTCGCTGGGGTCGCTGTACCCCGCCACGCTCCGGGCCAGGCCGCCCAAAAACTCGGTCAGTCCCGCCCCGGTGTAGTCCTTCAGCACACTGTTATAAAACTCCGCCGTCCGGTGGGTCTCCCTCTGGGCGGCAGGGGCCGACAGCAGCTTGTCCGTCAGGGCCCGGGCGGTCATCCCCTCCGAGAGCAGCTCCCCGCTGAAGAACATCAGGTCGCTGAGGCTCACGCCGCGGTAGTCGATGCGGTACCACTTGTCATAGTAGTTATAGGCGTAGAGCAGCTGCTTCCAGCCCTCCTCCTCCAGCATCCGCTGCCGGACCAGGGCGCGCACCGCTTCGTTTTCGCAGTAGGTGGGGTAGCCCTCCAGGGACAGCAGGGCCCGCTCCGCTACGGTCTCCAGCTTCGGGCGCACCGTCTCGTTGTAGTAGTCCACATAGAGGCGGCTCTCCGTCTCGTCGGTGAGGACGGCGATGTGGGAGGCGTAGTCCAGCCCCGTGACCAGAGCGACCGCCTCCGCCAGCAGGCTTTCGTCCACAGCGCCCACATAGCGGTGGAACTGGTAGGGCAGGTCCAGCTCCTCCACCCGGTAGACCGCCACCACGTCCCCCATGGTCTTTTGCCAGGAGACGGGATATTCGACCATGCCCGCATCCTCAAAGACAATGCGGATCTTCTCGATGGCATCTGGCTTGTCCCGGTACAGTCCCGTCACCAGGGCATTCGCCCCGTCCAGGGGCAGGACAAAGTCCACCGTCCGGGTGACCAGAGGACTGCCCTCCCCCAGCGCGTTGCCGTAGTCCACCCAGGTGCGCACATCGGAGAAGGGCATGAGGGCGGCCAGGTTGGCGTAAACCCGCTCCCGGTCGGGGCGGTAGCCCGGCTGGCTCTGCACCTGGACGTAGTCCGGGATGGAATAGTTGTTATCCGTCTCCGGAGCGGCGGTCAGGCTGGGGCGCTTGCCGTAGGCCAGCAGGTCCAGGTCCCACACCGCCTCGTCCCAGCCCAGGGCGTCCACATAGAACGCCCGGTCAAAGATGGCGTCGGTCTCCTTCACCTGCTCCCGGTTGGTCTGGGTAATGTTGGACACGCTGCCGGAGCCGGAATACTCAAAGACGTTTGTCACACTGTCCAGCACGTCGAAGCCCGCGATGCGGTAGCCCGCCCCGGAGCTCATGCTCAGGCTGTTCTCGATCACCGGGCTTCCGGTATTGGGCCCGCCGATGAGGCCGCCGTTGCCCTTCCGGGCCGGGGCCACCACCTGCACCTGGGTGTAGCAGGCACGGATCGTCCCGCCGCCGTGCCACCCGGCGATGCCCCCCACCCGGGCCCCCAGGGAGGGATGGTCGTAGGTGCCCTGGACCCTGCCGGTGACGTAGCAGTTCTCTATCACCGCCCCGGCGCGGGTCTGCCCCACGATACCGCCCACGGCCACCAGCCCCTTCACCGACACGCCGATGGAGGCGCTCTCCCGGATGGCAGCATTGTTCAGGCTGCCCGCAAAGGCCCCCAGCCCGTCCACTCCGTTGGAGATGGAGGAATCCACGAGGAACACCCGCTCCACCACAGCGCCGTTCTGGATCGTGTTGGCCAATATGCCGGTGCGGGAGGTGGTGATCTGGGCGTTTTCGATCACCAGGTCGTGGATGTATGCCCCGCTCAGGGTATGGAACAGCGAGGTGGGCAAGTTCAGTATCTTATATCCGTTGCCGTCCAGCTCCCCGGTGAAGGTACCGGCCACTGCCGCCGCGGCGTCGGACAGCCCGGAGGCGTCCAGATCCTCGCTCAGGCGGTAGCTGCCCTTGGGGTCGGCAGCCATCTGCCGGAACAGCTCTTCCGCGCTGGTGACGAGGGGATGGTCCCCGCTCTCATCCCGATAGGGAACGGCGAAGGAGTACTCCCCCCGACGTGTCCCGTCTCCGCTGTAGAGCACCGCGTCCTCCACATCCAGCACCGCATACACCCGTCCGTCCCCGTCCCTGCGGAACTCCCGGACGCCTGCGTAGAAGTCGGGCAGGCCCGCCATCTCGACGACGGCGTAGTAGCTCTCCACATCCCCCGGCAGGCCAGGGGTGACATCCAGGATATCCACCTCCCGGACGCCGCTGCTCCCACTTTGGTACAGCCGGTGGGCGGTCACTTTCTTGAACTGGATGCCGTCCCTTGCGGCAGTGAGTTCTGTGACAAAGAGCGTCTGTGCCTCATAGCGGTTTGAATTTCCGTCCAGGGCATCGCTGTCCCGGTCGTAGTCCGCCGTCACCTTCACGGTGTAGTCCTCCCGCCAGGTCAGCGCCGCTGCCCCCTCGTTTTCTCCGGGGACCAGGGGCTGTGCCAGCAGCACCGTATCCCCCTGGGCGATGGTCAGCTGTCCGCCCAGCAGGGCGCCGTCCGGGTCGCTCAGGGTGAATCTGACCTTCAGCTCGTCCCCGTCCGTCTGCTCCCAGGCGAAGCCCTCCACCTCCGGCACGGCCTTCAGCACCTCGATCTGAATGGCGTTGTCCCTTCCGGCGGAGAGCTCCTTTCCGTTTTCCAGGGTCAGCCTCTCGATGGTCAGGGTCTCCGCCCCAGCTATGCCGGGAGCAGTCAAAGACAATTCGTACCGTCCTCCGCCCAGGGCGGTCAAATCATACCACCGGCCGTTCACCTGGGCCCGGTCCGCCGCCAGAGTGGTGGCGGTCTCTGCCCGGAAGCGGAGCGTCACCGGGCTGCCCGGCTCGAAGTAGGCAGCCGGCGTCCCATCCTCCAAGAAGGTGCCAAGCTCGGACAGCGCCAGGCCGTAGTCCCGCACCAGGCAGACGGGCATCTCCAGGATGACGTCATCCGTGACCTTCCGGGTGCCGTCCTCCGTCTTGCTCCAGGTGGCCAGCACCTGGAACGTATACTCCTTCTGTTCCTCCACGTCCAGGGTGAACGCCTGCTCCCCCGGCTGGCCGATGGCCTCCTCCGCCACGACGCCGCCGTCCCCGGTGATAAGCCGCACCTTCCCGGAGAGGAATGCCCGGTCCGGATCCGCCAGCTGGAAGAGGAAGGTCACCTGCTCCTTTGCCAGATCGTCCCGGATCTCATAGTCCACAGCCGCAGGGGCGGACTTCATCACCTCCACCTCCACAGTGCGGCTCACATCGATCGTGGTCCCATTGTCAAATACCAGCTGTGACAGTGTGAAGTCATGCCTGCCCGCCGTCTCCGGCGCTATGGCTGTGACCTGCCAGGTCCCGTCCTGACCCCGTTCAGCCGCCAGCTCCCGGTGGTCCACCACCAGATGGGTGAGCTCTGCGTCCACATTGTGGGCGATGCCATAGGTCAGCTCCACCGGGCCGCCCTGCTCCACATAAGTATCCTGGGCATCCCC
Source organism: Clostridiales bacterium (assembly GCA_019421525.1). Classification (GTDB taxonomy): domain Bacteria; phylum Bacillota; class Clostridia; order Oscillospirales; family Oscillospiraceae; genus Enterenecus. Next base: position 8,852 of record JAHZFC010000022.1, on the reverse strand, counting down.
TGCCTTGATCACTGCCCGGGGCGCGGCCTGGACGGTCTCCTCCGCCAGCACCACCTGCCGCTCCTGCTCCGAGCCGTCTGCCGACAGGTCCCGGTCCGCTGCGATCTGCACCGTGTAGGCGGACGTCACACCGGTGTCCGTCAGGGGCACGGCGGCGCGGAACACGCCGTCTGCCAGCTCGTCCATCCCAAAGGCCCGCTGTCCGACCGTCTGACCGGCAGCGTTCCGGATCGAGATAGCCCCGTTGGACACAGCGCCGTCCGGGTCCGTCAGGCGGAAAGAGATCTGAATCTGGCTGTTTTTCGCTTCCTCACGGACAGAGAAGTCCGTGACCTCCGGAAGCTCTTTCAAGATCTGTACCGTGAGGGCGTTGTCCCGCGTCAGACCGAAGGCCCGCCCATTTTCCAGCACGATCTGCTCCACGCAGATCTCCGCCTGCCCGGGATGGTCAAAGCCGGGCAGCTTGACGATATATCCGTCCCCAGAGGGCTGCACGTCATAGGTCTTGCCGCTGACCACCGCCCGCTCCGGCTCAAACCGGGTGTTGTTTTCGCTGGCAAACCACAGGACCACGGGCTGGCCCCTGTGGAACCGATCCGTCTGGGTGCCGTCCTCCGTCTGCGTCCTCAGGCCGCCGAAGGTGAACTGGTAGTCGATACTGAGCCGGATCTCCTTGACCAGAGCCAAGCTCCCTGTGTGGTCCCCAGCCGCCGCCAGGGCGCCGGAGGCCCGGTCGTAGCGGGCTGAGATGGACAGGGTGTAAGTGGTCTCCTCCTCCAGATCCAGGGAAAAGACATTGTCCCCCACAGTCACATCCTTCCGGTCCACTGCCGCCAGCTCCCCATCCACATGCTCCAGCACTTCCATCTCCGCGCCGGTCAGGGCGGAGTCCTCGTCCCAGAGGGAGAAGGACACCTTCATCCGGCCGTCATCCTCCTCTGCCAGAAAGTCGGTGATGGAGGGGGCGTCCTTCAGCACCTCGATCTGCTCTGTAAGCTCAGTGGCCACCTCCTGCCCGTTGGCGAGGGTCGCCCCAGTCAGGCGGAGGGTGCGCACCCCAGGGGCGTCCCCGGCGTCGAGGCGCACCGTGTACAGCGCGCCGTCCTCCTCCCGCTCCACCTCATAGGTCCGTCCGTCCACCGTCACATAGGAGATCTGCCCGCCGTGGGAGACATGGGCAGAAAATCTCAGCTCCACCTCTTCTCCCTTCTCATAGTAAAAACGGTCCATAGCGGAGGTGAGCTCCACCTGATAGTCCAGTTTTTTCTCGATCTTCCAGATCAGAAGGGACAGGTCGGTGACTGTCAGCTGTCCGTCCAGGTCCATGTCCGCCCGGCTCTGGCGGTCTGTTGCCAGGCGCTCCAGATCGATCAGATGCCCCTTGAGCATATGTACGTCTGTATAGTCCACAGCGCCGTCGCCGTTCAGGTCTCCCCTGCCGCCCAGGGCATAGGCGCTCCCGGCGGCCAGGGCTGCGGCGGCAGTCAGCAGCAACGCCCCGGCCAGCAGCTTCATCCCTCCGGTGCGGTCCCTGTTTCGCCAGAACACCGCCAGCACGATCAGCGCCAGCAGGGCCAATCCGGCGCACAGGCCAAAGACCGCCAGTCCCGGGATCCGTGTCCCTTTTCCGGGCTGCTCCTCCTCCGGCTGGTCCTGTCCGGCCGGGTTCTCCTCACGGTCCGCCTGCCCCGGCTGCTCCTGGTCCGCTCCCTGGGACGGCGCCGGGGACGTCTCCGGCTCCTCCGCGCCGTCTGCCGCACCGGCAGAGCTCCCGTTCTGGGCCTGTCCATCCGCGGCATCTCCCCCCTGTCCTGCCGGAGACTGCTGGCCGATGGCGCTGAGCGTCACCGACACATCGTCAAAGGAGAGGTCCCGCTCCCCTGCCGATGCGGCCAGGCCGCTGATCTTCACAGAAGTTGCCTGCCCGGTCAGGTCCTCCTTTGCTGTGAGGGTGAGGCGCAGCATCTGTCCGCCCTCGGGGCGGCCGGTACGGCTGATGACGGCAAACTGTCCATTCCCTGGGTTGTAGGTCACGCTGTCCCAGCCGTCCAGCACAGTCAGGTCCTCCTGCGCCGGGGGCTCAAAGACCTCCGGGTCGTACACGAGCGTCCCCTTGACCGCGTTGATCCCCGTCTTCTGCTCCCCCTGGCCCGGCAGGGAGAGGATCAGGGCCACCTCCTGCCCCGCCCGCACTCCGGTCACCTGGGCGGTCAGGGCGGGCAGTCCGGCCTCAGCCGCCTCCGCGCTGGGGATGAAAATGCCTGCCACCAGCAGTCCGCATACCATGATCCATGCGGCCAGCAAGGCTCTTATTTTCCTCATGCTCCATTCCTGTCCTTTCGCAAAACTATCGTCACACGACCTGACCATCATACTGTTTTTATCATACTGATTCAATATGAAATAGCTGGAGATCCCACCTCTGCCGCCCAGGCCCGAGATCTTTTTCCATTTCGATGCGATCTTTCCCTTGACATTTCCTGATGCTTGTGGTATAGTACGTCATTGTAAAGTTCCAGAACTTTACACCACATCTTGTGGAGGTGGGACGATGATCAAGAATCAGGCATACCGTATGGCCATGCTCTATGATTTTTACGGCGATCTGCTGACCGACCGCCAGAAGGAGTTCTACGACCTCTACTACAATGAGGACCTCTCCCTGGCTGAGATCGCGGAGAACTACGGTATCTCCCGCCAGGGCGTCCGGGATGTCATCGTCCGGGCGGAGGCCACCATGACGGAGATCGAGGACAAGACCCACCTCATCCGCCGCTTCTTCCGCATGAAGGACGAGCTGGCCGCCATCGACGCCGCGGCTGACCAGCTGCTGGACGCCGTCCGCCAGGGCAGCTTGTCCGACGACCTGGCGGAGGGATGCGCCAATACCATCAAGGAAAACACCGCCAAACTCAAACAGGAGTGACCTATGGCATTTGAAAGTCGGACTGAAACACTCTCCGCCACCTTCAAGCGTCTGCGGGGCAAGGGCCGTCTGTCTGAGGCCGACGTCAAGCAGGCCATGAAGGAGATCCGCATGGCCCTTTTGGAGGCGGATGTCAACTTCAAGGTGGTCAAAAATTTCGTGGCCGCCGTCTCGGAGCGGGCCGTGGGCGCCGACGTGATGGAGTCTCTCACCCCCGCCCAGATGATCGTCAAGATCGTCAATGAGGAGCTCACCGCCCTCATGGGCAGCGGCGACAGCAAGCTGACCATATCCTCCACCCCGCCCACCGTGGTGATGCTGGTGGGCCTTCAGGGCGCGGGCAAGACCACCAATGGCGCCAAACTGGCCGGGCTGATGAAAAAACAGGGCAAGCGGCCCCTTCTGGCCGCCTGCGACATCTACCGCCCCGCCGCCATCCAGCAGCTGGAGGTGGTGGGCTCCCAGCTGGACATCCCTGTGTTCCAGATGGGCCGGACCGACCCGGTGGACATCGCTAAGGCCGCTATCGAGCACGCCAAAAAGCATGGCAACGACATGGTGTTCCTGGACACCGCCGGCCGGCTCCATGTGGACGAGGAGCTCATGGACGAGCTGCGCAACATCAAAGCCGCCGTCCACCCCACCGAGATCCTGCTGGTGGTGGACGCCATGATCGGCCAGGACGCGGTCAACGCCGCCAAGGCCTTTGACGATGCCCTGGACATCGACGGGGTCATGCTCACCAAGCTGGACGGCGACGCCCGGGGCGGCGCTGCCCTGTCCATCCGGGCCGTCACCGGCAAGCCCATCAAATTCGCCGGCACCGGCGAAAAGCTGGACAACATCGAGGTGTTCCACCCCGACCGGATGGCCAGCCGCATCCTGGGGATGGGCGACGTGCTCTCCCTCATCGAAAAGGCCGAGCAGAACCTGGACGCGAAGAAGGCTGCGGAGCAGCTGGAGCGGATGCGGAAGAACAAATTCACCCTCACCGACTTCTACGACCAGATGGTCCAGCTCAAGAGCATGGGCTCCATGCAGGACATCGCCTCCATGCTTCCGGGCGCGGGCGGCAAGAAGCTGGACCTCACCGTGGATGAAGCCCAGCTGGCCCGCACCGAGGCCATCATCCTGTCCATGACCCCTGCGGAGCGGGAGGACCCCTCCCTGCTCAACTCCAGCCGGAAAAAACGCATCGCTGCCGGCTCCGGCACCCAGGTGGTGGATGTCAACCGGCTGCTCAAGCAGTTCGAGACCATCCAGCAGCTCACCCGTCAGCTGTCCAACCCCAAAAAGTCCAAGGGGCTCATGAGCCGGTTCAGAGGGATGGGACTGCCGTTCTGAGGCACAGCGCTCTTCACGGGCCCCCGCCGAAGCCCGGTCCCGGTCCATCCGGGCCGCCCACGAAAAGGTGGGTCGGCTGAAGGCCAAGAGACACTGGCCTGGGCTGCGGCTCAGCACTTCCTTGTTGGTCCATGTTCCGGGTATCTGCCCAAACGAACATCTACCATATACAACTGAAACATCTTTGGAGGTGAATATAATGGTCAAAATCAGACTCCGCCGCATGGGCGCCAAGAAGGCCCCCTTCTACCGCGTGGTGGTCGCCGACTCCCGCTATCCCCGTGATGGCCGCTTCATCGAGGAGCTGGGCACCTACGATCCCCGTCAGGATCCCGCTGCCATCAACATCGATGTGGAGCGCGCCCAGGCTTGGATCAAGACCGGCGCTCAGCCCACCGACACTGTGCGCGACCTGCTGAAAAAGGCTGGCATGTAAGCGCGCGATTTGGAGGCCCACATGAAGGAACTGCTCATCTACATTGCCCAGAGCCTTGTGGAGCATCCCGAGTCGGTGTCCGTCACCGAGTATGAAACTCCCGCCGAGACTGTGCTGGAGCTTCGGGTGGCCCCTGAGGATATGGGCAAGGTCATCGGCCGGCAAGGCCGCATCGCCAAGGAGATCCGCGCGCTGATGCGCTCCGTGGCCCAGCGTCAGGGCAAACGAATTTCCGTCGATATCGTCGACTGATGCCAAAAGGCGGGGAACTCCCCGCCTTTTTCACTTCCGCTTCAAAATAGGAGGGGTCCCATGTTAAGTGAATTTCTGGAGATCGGCCAGATCGTCAACACCCACGGCATCCGGGGGGAGGTCAAGCTGGTCCCCTGGGCGGACAGCCCGGAGTTCGTCTGCCAGTTTTCCACCCTGTATGCCGACGGCGCGCCCCTGAAGGTGTCCTCCGCCCGGGTGCACAAGGGCAACGTCATCGCCAAGCTGGAAGGGGTGGACGACGTCAACGCCGCCATGCTCCTCAAGGGCAAGACGGTGCACATCCGCCGCGCGGACGCCAGGCTGCCCGAGGGCAGCTTTTTCCTGGCCGACCTGATCGGCCTGGACGTGGTGGACGAGCACGGGCACAAGCTGGGGGTGCTTCGGGAGGTGCTCTCTCCCTCCCGCCAGCTGGTGTATGTGGTGGAGGGCGATCGGGAGATCATGATCCCCGCCGTGCCCGAGTTCATCCTGGAGACCAACATCCCAGAGGGGTATGTGAAGGTCCGCCTCATCGAAGGGATGTGACGGCGTGTACCGCATCGACATCATGACCCTCTTCCCCGACACCGTGGGGGATGTGCTCTCCGAGTCCATCCTGGGCCGGGCCCAGGAGCGGGACCTGCTGCGCATCGACACCCACCAGATCCGGGACTACACCCTCAACAAGCAGCGCCAGGTGGACGACTACCCCTACGGCGGCGGCCGCGGCGCGGTGATGCAGGCCGACCCCCTGTACCAGTGCTGGAAACACGTCACCGACACCTTTGGCCCTGGCCGCACCATCTACCTCTCCCCCTGCGGCAAGACCTTCACCCAGTCCGACGCCAAACGGCTGGCGGCGGACTATGACCATCTCATCCTGGTGTGCGGCCACTACGAGGGCATCGACCAGCGGTTCATCGACGGCTATGTGGACGAGGAGATCTCCCTGGGGGACTTCGTCCTCACCGGGGGGGAGATCGCCGCCATGGCGGTTGCCGACGCGGTGAGCCGCCTGGTGCCGGGGGTGCTGTCCGACCCCTCCTGCTACGAAAACGAGAGCCACTGGGACGGCCTGCTGGAGTACCCCCAGTACTCCCGTCCCGAGGTGTGGCACGACATGGCCGTCCCCAAAGAGCTGCTCACCGGCGACCACAGCCAGGTGGAGCGCTGGCGGCGCAAGCAGCAGCTCAAGCGCACCCAGGAGCGGCGGCCTGATATGTTCGCCAGGCTGGACCTGTCCGGCAAAGAGGACCAGAAGCTGCTGGCCGAGCTGGAGCGGGACCGCACCCGCCCTGTCCTCCCCTCTCCCCTGCTGTGCCGGCCCGCCCGGCAGGAGGACCTGGATGCCATGGAGGTCATCCTGGCCCAGGCCAAGGACCGTCTGATCCCCATCGGCCAATGGAACGCCGCTTATCCTACACGGGAGGACTTTGTCTCCGACATGGCCCGGGGGGAGTGTTATGTACTCATCTGCGGCGATCGGGTAGGCGGCTTTTTCACCCTCTCCGCCCAGCCTGAGGAAAGCTACTGCGCCATCACCGACGGCAAGTGGAGCTCCGATGAGCCCTACGCCACCCTCCATCGCTGCGCCGTGGCCCGGCAGTGGTATGGCTCCGGCCTGTCCGACCACATGATCGCCCAGGCCAAGGAGCTGACCTTGGCCATGGGCCGCCGCTGGCTCCGGGTGGACACCCACAAGAAGAACAAATCCATGCAGGCCCTCCTGCGCCGCAACGGATTCCAGTACCGGGGCAACGTACTGGTCACCGTCAGCGGCGGCCACGACCCCCGCCGCCTGGCCTTTGAGGCCAGGCTGGCCAACCGTCCCCTGTCCTGACGGCCTCGCTCCGGCGGCCGCTTCCGCTGTCTGGTGATGAGGGGGAAATGGCTGGGAATTGTAAACTTTTTGCGTATGCCCTGATCCCCTTGACTTCACCAGGGGTTTCTGTTAGGATATGATTTACAAAACCATGTTGGGAGATCATTAGAATGTCATTTAACGTCATCGTCGACAGCTGCTGCGACCTCACCCCGGAGATGCGGGGCAGCGGTCTTTACCATAACGTCCCCCTGACCATCTATGTGGGGGAGAGCGCCTTTCGGGATGATATGAGGCTGGATACCCAGGACCTGGTGGACGCCATGGCCATGTGCCAGGAGGCGTCCCACACCGCCTGCCCTGCCCCGGCCGATTACCTGGCCATGTTTGAGCGGTGCGAAGGGGACCTGTATGTGGTCACCCTGTCCGCCCTGCTCTCCGGCTCCCACAACAGCGCCTGGCAGGCGTCCCGGATATTTTTGGAGGAGCACCCGGACCGGAACATCCATGTGTTCAACTCCTGCTCCGCCTCCTCCGGCGAGACCCTCATCGCCGCCAAGATCGCCCAGCTGGCCGGCGCCGGCCTGACCTTTACCGAGGTGGTAGAGGTGGTGGACCGGTATATCAAGGAGATGAACACCCTCTTTGTACTGGAAAACCTGGACAATCTGAAAAAAGCAGGGCGGCTCACCCGGGTCCAGTCCCTGGTCACCGGGGCGCTCCGGGTCAAGCTGGTGATGGGCTCCACCCCTGAGGGGGAGATCTGCAAGCACGGCCAGGCCCTGTCCATCAAGCAGGCGCTGAACAAGCTGGTGTCCATCATGGCCAGTGATGACAGCCACCGGGGCAAGACCCTGTGCATCTCCCACTGTCTGTGCCGGGACCGGGCGGAGCACCTGGCCATGCTGGCCAAAAAGAACTGCGATTTCTCCAACGTTCTGATCACCGACACCCGGGGCATCAGCTCCTTTTATGCCAATGAGGGCGGCATCGTGGCCGCCTACTGACGCAGTAAAGCACCTCGCCCTCCGGGCGGGGTGCGTTTCTTTTTGATCACGCAACAAGGCATCAGGCCAAAGGCTGCGCCTTTGGGAAACGAGTGCCAAAAACCATTTCTTTTGTGTGCGCCAAAAGAAACGGTCAGTCAGGTTTCGCCTTGCGGCGAGTTCCTTTTTGTGCGCACAAAAAGGAACCAAAAATGCGCCGGGGGTTGGGCGCGGAGTGACAAGGCCCAAAGGGCGGGCCATGTCCCAAGCGCCTGCACCCCCGGACCCCCGTTTTACGGGGGCGCAGGATAGGAAAGTGCCACCGCCTATTGTCGGCGTTGTGGTGATCCGACACATTCTGCCCCTGATTCCCGCTGCCGCTCTTCTGGCAGTTGTAGAAGTCTGCCGGGCCCTCGGGGACGCCTAGTCACAGCATAGACCCAGCTAGGCGCTCTACCATGGGCCGCAGAGGATAGTGCCTTGGTCGGCATTAGCAGCAGCGGCGCAGGGGTGCTAGACAGTCCTGATCACCTCAGCGCCGGGCGATGAGCGGCAGGTAGTAGACCATGGCATAGCGCTTTTCTTTGGCGGTCCGACACCGTTTCTTTTGGCAAGACAAAAGAAATGGGGTCGGAAAAGGCTTTAAGGACGCAGTCCTTGATGAAATCATTCAAAGGCGATGCCTTTGCCTTTCCTTTTCCCCTGTCCTGTGATATAATTTTTCAAACCTGTCATGCCAAAGGGGATGTGTCGATATGGAGTTATCGCTCAAAAAAGACCTGTCCGGCCCCATCCTGGACCTGGGCGGCGGAGGCGAAGGGGTCATCGGCCTGATCTATGGCGCGGCTGTCACCGCCATCGACACCCGCCAGGAGGAGCTGGACGAGGCCCCGGCGGGACCTGTCAAGCTGGTGATGGATGCCGCCCACCTGTCCTTTGCCGATGGCTCCTTCCAAACAGTCACCGCCTTTTTCTCCCTGATGTATATGGACCGCGACACCCAGCGCCGGGCGATCTCCGAGGCCGCCCGGGTGCTGTGCCCCGGCGGGCAGCTCCATATCTGGGACGCGGTGATCGCCTCCGCCT